>JAVVFF010000141.1:0-5214 GCA_032250995.1 Methylophaga sp.
ATTGGACTGCGGTCAAATCAAATAATGCTTGCTCACGAAACAATTTTTTCTGCGGGTTTTTAATCATTCGCAGCGTTAATGGCGCCTGGTAATTAGGAATGAAATCAGGCGCTACCTGCCGCCTGGCAATATTGTCGCTTTCATGACAGGGCAAAATATCACCGGCTTGCAATGGGCTGCCGAAGCCATCCAGCCCGCCAAATTTCTCGCGGATAACCGTTGCCACCGATCCTAAAGTCGGTGTGACAGTGAAGCCACCCACAACCGCTAAATAGGTTCTAATACCAAACTGCGGATGACCGAAACGAAGCAAATCGCCTGTATTTAACCAATGCGTTTGCCAGTTTTCAACCTGTTGGTCATTAATGGTTACCTGGCAATCAGCACCAGTAATGGCAATAACGCAGGGCGTTTGGGCGATTAACTGTAAGCCGCCATAACAAATTTCCAGCGCCGGGCTATTCGGGGCATTATTCAATAGACGATTAGCCCAACAAAAAGCCTGCTCATCAGCAGCGCCGCCGGTTGTCAGGCCCAGGTGCTGATAATGATGACGACCCAGATCCTGGATCAGGCTGAGAACACCGGGTTTGATAATGTGTAAGCCCCGCTGCGTCATAATTCACCGCCATTGGCTACAAATTCCTCACGGCTAATCGGCGTAAATTGGACGCTATCGCCGACATTCAGTGGACATAACCCCAGCAATTGCCGATCCAGCATTGGCAGATAAGTGCGGCCGATAATATTCCAGCCACCGGGCGTTTCGAGCGGATAAACGGCAGTTTGCTGATCGGCGATTGCGACCGACCCTGTGGGAACTTTTAAACGGGGTTTATCAAGGCGCGGTGTGGCCAGATTGTCAGCAACATTGCCCAAATAAGCAAAGCCCGGCGCAAAGCCAATGGCATAAACCTGATAAATCGTTTGGCTATGACGACTAATAACGTCATCAATACTGATCTGATGATAATCAGCAACCCGCTGTAAATCATTACCGACAGTTAAGTCATAAAACACCGGAATTTCCACTAACTGACAATGGCCATTTTCAACATTTAAATCATGCAGGGCACTGACAATGGCGCTGCGAATACTGGCAAAATCATGTTGCAACACGTCGTAGACCACCATCAGCGTGGTGTAACTGGGCACCAAATCGATAATTTGACCATTGAGTTGTTTTGCTAATGTATCGCTGGCAGCGCGTATAAGCGGTGTTAAGGTGGGATCGATAATGGTCCCGAAGCGAATCATTATCGCTTGCGGGCCTGCAGCTTCGATCTGCCAATCAGTCATGGTTTAAGCTTGTGCGTAAAAATCATCAAGCGCTTGACGAAGTTGTTGCAGCGCCTGAACCGATGCTTGATTATCACCATGCACACATAAACTATCGGCATTGAGTGCCAGCGACTGACCATGAATCGTTTTGATAATGCCTTGTTCCGCCAGTTGCAGTGCCTGGTTGATAATCTGCTCCGCATCTTGAAAAACAGCGCCCGGTTGTTGCCGCGATAATAATTGCCCATCATCCTCATAAGCACGATCGGCAAAGGCTTCAAATAGCAAAGTTACCGAAAATTCATCAGCGATTTTTTGTACGTTACGGTTATCGGATTGTGCCAGGACCATCAATGGCAAATTAACATCATATTTGGCTATCGCTTGAACAACGGCACGCAAAATCGCCGGCTGCCGCAACATATCGTTATATAAGGCGCCATGCGGTTTAACATAACTTATGCTGACATCCTGCGCCTGACAAATTCCCTGCAAAGCGCCAATTTGATAATGCAGCAGAGCAATCAGTTCTTGAGGCGAACATTGCATACTGCGCCGGCCAAATCCCACCAAATCCGGATAGCTGGGATGGGCACCGATTTGCGTGTGATGTTGTTTGGCTAAGCTGACGGTACGCGATAAGGTCAATGGGTCGCCAGCATGAAAGCCGCAGGCAATATTGGCCATATCGATCAATGGCATCACCGCTGCATCCATACCCATCGACCAGGCACCATAACTTTCGCCCAGATCGCAGTTAAGTTGTAGTTTGGTTCGGTTCATGGCCAATTATTTTCAAAGTTAAGTATGCTTAGCATAGCTGGAAAGCCCCTGCAGGCAAACTATGCCGCTGTTTATGACCACCACCATGGTTGTTTGTAGCCACTAAGCATATGGTGAGTCAGGAATATCCCCAATTTTTGTAGGAATTTTTCCTAGTCTCGAACCAATGCCAACTCGCTTTGTCCTTAGCCCATAAGCTTCTGCGGGCCAATTGATGGTTTGACAACCGGCGCGGCAACGGGCGGACAAAGTTCACTTAGCGGTTCTGCTTGGGTTAAGCTGCACGCTGCAGATTGAGGCGTACATGTACCTCGTCGAGGTATTTTTTAACAATAACAACTTAGGACGGGGACTTATGGTTGATGGTCTAAACAAATCTCGTTTGCCACACTGGGCCAGTATATTAGGCGTTGTGGCGATTGTGCTTGGGGTGTTTTTGACGGCTTTGCATGGAGCTGAGTGGATGAAACACTCAGTGATTGCCACGCATATGCCGGAATCCGGTGTGATGCCGGCAGCTGACTGCCCGGAAGAAGAATTGGAAGAAGAGGGGCTTACCCTCGGTCAATGTGAATTTCTGGTCGATTATGTGGCAGGTTTTGTTGAGTCTGCACCGGAAGGATTCTCAGATTCCATGAAAACGCTCGCTTTGATCGGCACCCTATTGGCATTTGTATCAGTGATCATTGGTGGTGCGTTGGTGAACTACACCGCGTGGTCGGCGAATGCAGCGATAGCAGTATTTGCGGGGCTGGCTTTGATTGATGTGCTGCAATTTTCGGTTGTAGTAGGAGCAGGGCCGCTGATCCGGAATTTCTATCTGTGGAGCGTCTTATTGTGGCTTATTTTGCATGCCATGTTACTGGTAGGTGCCATTGCTGGTCGGCAATTTGAAGCCGCCAAAGCCTGATAGATGTTCATTTTCATCTGAATATATTTGAATATATTGGAAGCAGTTATGCAAAGAGAAGGTTTCAACAGAACATCCGTTATCGTGCACTGGCTGATCGCCGTGTCGATTTTTTTCCTGTTTATTTCCAGCTGGTGGATGATGGGATTACCGCTACCATCAAAAGAATTGCAGTTCCGGGCATTTCCTTTCCAACTGCATAAAAACATTGGTATTACATTGGTGATCCTACTGGCCGTATTGCTTTATATGCGACTTAAATATCGTCCTGTAGCGCCTAAAGCAAGTGATATGTCAGCCTGGGCCTATAAACTGGCGTTGTTAGCGCATGTGGCAATTTACCTGCTTATTTTAGCCGTGTGTGTGACCGGTTATATGTCATCAGCACATACCCGATGGGATACTACCTGGTGGTGGCTGATTGATTTCCCGCGCATTGCCGCACCTGATGAGGAAATGAATGAATTCTGGGGCGAGTTACATACTTACTTTGCCTGGGCATTACTGGCATTTATTGCTGCGCATGTCAGTGGCGCGATTTACCATTCATTCCGTAATGACGGTATCGTCCGCCGGATGATGCGCTGGTAACAGCAGTCATTCAAATGCTACAAAAATGGGCCTCACGGCCCATTTTTTTATGCATTGATGATGGCTGACCACAGCAAACTGCTGAGCCAAACAACCAAACTAATAAACAGCACCATCATAATAACCAGTACGGCAATAAACAGACTGTTTTCGAGCAACGACTTACGATAGGTTTCGCGCGGTTGCTGCTGATACTCGGCGAGCAGGTTGGCATTGCGTTTATTGGCTTTCCAGACAAAATCAAAAATATCGCCGAGCACCGGAATAGCACCAACGGTACTATCAATCAGCATATTGATGATCATGCGCATCAGAATGGTTCGTGGCACACCAATTTGATTGGCTTTATAAATCAGCACACTGGACAATAAACCACCGACAAAATCGCCAATGCCGGGAATCAAGCCAATAAACCCATCAAGCCCAATCCGGTAACCACCGGGCAACGGAATGCTCTCATCCAATAACCAGCTTAAGCGCTCGACAAAACGGCTGTTTTTTTTCATATAGTGCTTCTCTCTCAGAAAAATTTGCTTTAATTATCGCCGACGCTAAGCTGGCTTATGGGATCGGAATGTTCAAGTGCTGATTGCATCTAAACCAAGATGATCTTTAGTCTAAGTTGAAAGGATCAAAAATGCATCTTCACCAGTTATTAGCCGTTAAAGTTGATGAGTGGCGCGCTAGCGATTATCCGAGCGAGCAATTTCCGGCCATTGCTGAGCTGTTGCAATATGCCTATGCAGATGATGAAAGCCAGTTTCGCTTTTTACGGCACGCTCAGGTTATCGCGCTAGAGACATACTGGTATTTGAGGATCGTTCTGGACTCGCCAACCATTCCTGAGCTTTATGAAACACTTTTTCCAAAACGCAGCGATCAACTAGAAGCAATGGGCATATCAGCAACATTATTTGCCGCAGCTGACTATGATTATGCTGTATTACTGGAGCGAATCAAAACCGACAATAAATTTGTTCGCGATAATCATCTTGAGAGCCTCCGGGAAACACTTAGCCTAGCTTATCCAAGTTACATTCTGGCGCTGGCGATGGGCGCGGGTAAAACTATTCTGATGGCAACCATCGTAGCGACTGAATTTGCCATGGCGCAAGAATATCCAGATGGCCCTTTTGTGCAGAATGCGCTTATTTTTGCGCCGGGCAAAACAATTATCGAGTCACTGCGTGAGATTGCCGATATTCCTTTTGAGCATATTTTACCGCCGCGCATGCACAAACCCTTTGCCGCAGTTTTAAAGCTGACCTTTACCCGCGATGGCGACAAAGAGCTGTCAGGCGTGGTTTGGGGCAGCCGGTTTAACTTGGTGGTGACCAACACCGAAAAGATCCGCATCCAGAAAAATAATGCCCGTAGCGCCAAAAAAGATCAGTTTTTGCTGACATTTGATGAGTCGATTGATCACGACGCCGAGATCGCCAACCTGCGTTTGCAGGCAATTGCCTCACTGCCGCATCTGGCCATCTTTTCTGATGAAGCCCATCACACCTATGGTCAGAAACTACTCGGCAAATGGCAACAAAATAAAGCGACCGGTGAGTTAGCGTTTATAGAACAAGGCATCAAAAAAGTCCGGCGTACGGTAGATTTTCTGGCACAAGAGACCAATTTGCTAGTTGTTGTTAATA
>JAVVFF010000142.1:0-5204 GCA_032250995.1 Methylophaga sp.
CTCCGGCGGGCTTTTTCTTCCAGACCTGACAGGCCAAAACGCCGATCCAGTTCATCGAGTACGGCCTGCAGCTCAATATCATTATGCGCTAATAAAACCATAGAATGAAACCACAGATCGGCGGTTTCATAAATGATTTGCTGACGATCACCGTTTTTGCCAGCAATCACCGTCTCGGTCGCTTCTTCCCCTATTTTTTTGAGGATCTTATCGGTGCCGGCCTGATACAAACTGGCGACATAGGAGCGATCGGCATCCGCTTGTTTACGTTGTTGCAGCACTTGATAAAGGTGGTTGAGAATATCGCTCATCAGTAAATCTCTTTCGGGTCTTTAATGACCGGCTCAACAGTTTGCCATTGACCACATTGCAGTTGCTGGAAAAAACAATGGACTCTACCGGTGTGGCAGGCAATGCCGCCAACTTGTTCAACTTCCAGCAGGATGGCATCATTATCACAATCCAGACGAATGGTTTTTATCAACTGCTGGTGGCCGGATTGTTCACCTTTATGCCAGATCTTTTGCCTAGACCGTGACCAGTAAACAGCATGACCGGTTTCGGCAGTCAGTTGCAATGCCTCACGACTCATCCAGGCTAAAGTGAGTATTTGCTTGCTTTTATAGTCTTGAGTGATAACAGGTGCCAAGCCATCCGAATTCCATTTAACCTGATCCAACCAATGGTTCATAATCGCACCTCAATACCCTGATCGGCCATTTGTTGTTTGGCTTCACTAACAGTGTACTGACCGAAATGAAAAATACTGGCCGCCAGTACCGCATCGGCATGACCGAGTTTAATGCCATCAGTTAAATCTTGTAATTTACCGACACCACCGGAGGCGATCACCGGCACCACTACCGCATCACTGACGGCACGGGTCAACTCGAGATCAAAACCGGATTTAGTGCCATCACGATCCATACTGGTCAACAGGATTTCACCGGCGCCGTAAGCGACCATTTTTTTCGCCCATTCAACGGCATCAATGCCAGTTGGCTGGCGGCCACCGTGGGTGAAAATTTCCCAGCGAGGATTTTTACCTTCAGCGGATACCCGTTTAGCATCAATGGCGACCACAATACATTGTGAGCCGAACTTCTCGGCGGCTTCACGGACAAATTCCGGGTTTTTTACCGCCGCTGAATTAATGCCGACTTTGTCGGCACCGGCATTAAGCATTTTACGGATATCGGCTACCGTGCGAATGCCACCACCGACCGTTAATGGAATAAACACCTGACTGGCCACGGCTTCGACCACATGATGTAGGGTGTCGCGATTATCATGCGTGGCGGTTATATCGAGAAAAGTCAGCTCGTCAGCGCCCTGCGCGTCATAACGTTTAGCAATTTCTACCGGATCGCCGGCATCTCGAATATCAACAAACTGTACGCCTTTAACAACACGACCGGCGTCAACGTCAAGACAGGGAATAATGCGTTTGGCAAGTGTCATCAGAATTGCAGCGGCGGATTCAGCTGGTCAGCCAATTTTTGGCCTTCCGCCAGATCGATGCTGCCTTCATAAATGGCCCGGCCGATAATGGCGCCCATGACGCCTTCAGACTCATAGTGACACAGGGCTTTAATATCATCGTAGTTACTCACGCCGCCGGAGGCAATGACCGGGATATTAATGGCGCGGGCCAGATCCCGGGTTGATTCGAGGTTAACACCCTGCATCATGCCGTCACGGCTGATATCGGTGTAAACAATGGCTTCGACGCCATCCTGCTCAAATTGCCTGGCGATATCTATGACATCGTGATTGGATAATTTTGACCAGCCATCAATAGCGACTTTACCGTCTTTTGCATCGAGGCCAACGATAATGTGACCGGGAAATTCGGCACAAACATCACCGACAAAATGTGGTGCATTAATTGCTTTGGTGCCGATAATCACGTAACGAACCCCGGCATGTAGATAGGTCTGAATAGTGTCCTCATCACGGATACCTCCACCAACCTGCACATCCAGATCCGGAAAAGCTGCACAGATCTTATGAATCACATCGGCATTGACCGGATTGCCGGCAAAAGCACCATCCAAATCGACCATGTGAAGGCGTTTGGCACCTGCTTCAACCCAGCGTGCAGCAACCGCTAGCGGATCTTCCGAAAAGACGGTGTTATCTTCCATGCGTCCCTGACGCAACCGAACGCAGTGACCCTCTTTCAGATCAATGGCAGGGATTAACAACATAACGCTTTCTCCATAAGGTTATTTAGGACTGGCCGTCCCATAGCACAAAATTTTTTAGTAATTGCAATCCGGCATGCTGACTTTTTTCCGGGTGAAATTGTACGGCAAACACATTATCACGCGCCAGAGCGGCGGCAAATGCTTCAGGATAGTCGCTTTCACCGGCAATATCGGCAGGATTTGACGGCGCCACATAAAAACTATGCACAAAATAAAAGCGACTGTTATCGGCAATATCCTGCCATAAAGGGTGGTTCTGTTTTTGTCTGACCTGATTCCAACCCATATGCGGCACTTTCAGACCGGCTTTGGCGGCATCGTCAAAGTAACGGACATTGCCGGCAAACATACCGATACCAGCAACGCCGTTATTTTCTTCGCTGTGTTCCAGCAACGCCTGCATGCCTAGGCAAATGCCTAAAAAAGGCTTTGTTTGTGCAACTTCAGTCAGCACCGGCAATAAGCCCAGACATTGTAATTCTGCCATACAATCTCGGATAGCGCCGACGCCGGGAAAGACAATCCGGTTCGCCGCACGGATCTTTTGCGGATCCGCAGTGACACAGATTGACTGCTGAGGGGCGACAGTTTCCAGTGCTTTGGCAACAGAGCGTAAATTGCCCATACCGTAATCAATGACCGCAATGTCAGACATATTGAATTCGAATTAATCCCGAAAAGGTTCAGGCCTATAAAGCGCCTTTGGTCGATGGCAGCTGGCCGAGCGCTCTTTCATCAAGCGTCACAGCCATACGTAAAGCCCGGCCAAACGCTTTAAAAATAGTTTCGGCAATATGGTGGGCATTACGGCCCTTGAGATTATCAATATGTAAGGTCATACCGGCGTGATTAACCAGGCCCTGAAAAAATTCATAAAACAAGTCGACATCAAACTCGCCGATTTTGTCTCGAGTAAAGGTGACATCATATTCCAAACCCGGACGGCCCGATAAATCGAGCACCACGCGCGACAAAGCTTCATCCAAAGGCACATAAGCGTGACCATAGCGAACCACGCCTTTTTTATCGCCTAGTGCCTGTTTCAACGCCTGGCCAATGGTAATGCCGGTGTCTTCAACGGTGTGATGGGCATCGATATGTAAATCGCCTTTGGCTTTGACGTTGAGGTCAAATAATCCGTGACGGGCGATTTGTTCCATCATGTGATTCAGAAAAGGTACGCCGGTATCCGCTTGGAATTGTCCGGTGCCATCCAGATTCAAAGAAACCTCGATTTGGGTTTCCAGCGTGTTACGCGCAATATTCGCGCTACGAGCGGTCATGATGTTTCCTGAAATTACTTGAACTAAAAGCAAATAATAACCGTTTGAGACCGTGGTTTAAAGCGTTATCATACAAGCAACTCCAGATGGAAACCGTGATGATACAAAATGCCGCCATAATTCCCTTGCTCAAGGATGTCGCCCGACAAGAGCATCAGTTGCAACTGACCTGTGATTCCTGCGCTTTATACAGCTTGTGTTTGCCGCTGGGGCTGCATCGTAATGATCTGGAAACACTGGACAGTATTATCAAGCGCAGTAAGCCTTTAGCCAGTGGACAGGCGCTTTATAAAATGGCGGCAAGTTTTGATAGTTTGCATGTAGTGCGCTCCGGTGCATTTAAAACAACATTAACCGCCGCTGATGGTCGTGAACAAATCACCGGCTTTTATTTGCCCGGTGATTTAATCGGTATGGATGCTATTCATACCGGCCAATATCAGTCAACAGCGACGGCTTTGACTAGCAGCAGCGTTTGTGGCTTGCCATATGACCGGCTGCAGGACCTGAGTCAGGTGATTCCCGCATTGCAGCAACAAATTTATAATCGGCTCAGCAAAGAATTGGCTAATGACAAGCAATTACTGATGGCGCTTGGCCAAAAAACGGCCATGGAAAAGCTGGTTAGTTTTTTAATATCTTTATCACGCCGATTTGAAGAACGGGGTTATGCAGCCAACCGCTTCCAATTACCGATGTCACGTATAGATATTGCTAATCACCTAGGACTGGCGATAGAAACTGTCAGCCGTTTACTGACCCAGCTGAGCAACGATGGTCTAATTGATTGTCAGGGCAAAATGATTGAGCTGCTTGATAAACCACAATTAAAAAAGTTGTGTAGTTAACAGCTGATTATAGTGAACTTGACTTGGATCAAGATGGCATCCCCGAGTGCTTTCTATCATGCACCTAACATCTTGTTGGAGTGCTGCTGTGAAATCTTTAATTACAATTGCTACCTTTGTCGTCCCTGTTTTGCTGCCATTACCGGTGCTGGCTTATGATGCCGGCGATTGGTTGGTCCGTGGCCGTGTTATCAATGTTAGTCCGAATGACAGCAGTGGCACTCTTTCTCTTAACGGGACTGATACCGGACTCAAAGGTGTCAAAGTTGACAGTGATACGGTACCAGAGCTCGATATTACCTATATGCTCACGCCATACTGGGGTGTCGAGCTGATTCTGGGTTACTCGGAGCATACCGTTAAAGGCGAAAAAAGCTGGGCTGTACTGGGTGATGTCATTGACACCAAAGTGCTGCCTCCGACTTTAACCCTGCAATATCACTTTCGGCCAAATGCTGATATCCGTCCCTATGTGGGTGCCGGTGTGAATTACACTTATTTCTTTGATGAAAAAGTGCCCAGCAGTTCTTTGCTCAGCAGTCCGGGCGACAAAGTCAGTCTGGATAGTTCATGGGGATGGGCGCTGCAGGCTGGTGTAGATATTGCCATTAATCAGGACTGGTTTGTCAATGTCGATATGAAATATCTGGATATTGATACCACCGCCAGCTTTAAGAATGTGCTGGGTAACAACAGCGCCAAAATTGATGCTGACATCGATCCTTTTGTCTACGGTATCGGTATCGGCCGACGTTTTTAATAACCTCTCTCTGATCTTGTCCACGGATCAGTTCAGCCCGCTGTCAGCGGGCTTTTTTTTGTGCGCCCGGCACGGGCGCACTCCTGGAGGTGAAAGTCCTCCC
>JAVVFF010000143.1:0-5149 GCA_032250995.1 Methylophaga sp.
GGTCACGAGGTGACATTTTTACTCGATACCGGTGCGACTAATATCAGCGTGCCGGCGGGTATTGCTGAAGCTGCCGGTTTAAAACGCGGTAGGCCAGCCATGGTCGGTACTGCCAATGGCGTGATTACCGTTTATCAGACACAACTTGATACCGTGCAACTGGGCAGTATTACTTTGCAAGCTATTTCAGCGAATATTAATCCGCATATGACCGATGAAATTGTCTTGCTGGGCATGAGTTTTATGCAGCATTTAGAAATGATCCAGCGCGAAGGAACATTAACGTTGCGGGTGCCATGATATGTCTTTAAACGTTTAGGTATGCCAATCTGAAACGACTTCGCTAAAACCAATGTGCTGCAGCGAACAAACGAATACACATGGTTTATGGGTTAATGCCGGTATTCAAATAATACGGCAGCGTATCGAAGTGCAATGCTTCGCAGAACCCATGATGACTTACAAAACACCCGATTTAACCCAATGGCAGCAATATTATGAGTAGGCTGATCTGGCTACCGGTTTTATTGGTCGTTCTGGTATTTGCGACTTACTGGGATGGTCTGGCCGAATTGTGGCGGCGCTGGTCAGTACAGCCGGAATACAGTCACGGATTTTTAATTCCGCTGGTGGTTGTATATATCCTCTGGGAAAAAAAGGCCCTGATCCGGTACGCCATAACGCCGCCAATTTGGTCTGGTTTGATTTTGCTGGCGGTGGCCATGCTGATGCTGTTGGTTGGCGAAATCAGCGCCCTGTATTTATTTATTCATTATTCGCTGATTGTATTTTTAATTGGCGCATCTTTATTGCTGCTGGGCAAGGCGACTCGGTATACCGTGATGCCGCTGTTATTGCTGTGTTTTGCAATTCCCTTGCCTTATGTGATTGAGGTGGTCTTGACTGCCAAATTGCAACTTGTGTCGTCGATGCTGGGTGTGATGCTGATCCGGGTCTGCCAGATTCCGGTGTTTCTGGAAGGCAATGTCATTGATTTAGGTATTTATCAGTTACAGGTGGTCGAGGCCTGTAGCGGTTTGCGCTATTTGTTTCCGTTGATGAGTGTCGGTTTCATTGCTGCTTATTTTTATCAGGTGGCATTTTGGAAGCGGGCGCTGGTATTTCTGGCAACGATTCCTATCACCATTTTTATGAATAGTCTACGAATTGGTGTCATTGGCGTGCTGGTTGATAACTGGGGCATTTCAATGGCCGAAGGCTTTTTGCATGATTTTGAAGGTTGGATCATCTTTATGTTTTGTGCGGCTATTTTGGCACTGATTATATTGATTCTGGAAAAAATCACCGATCCGCGCGGTTCGGTGCTGACAAAATTTGGTGTACCCGATAAACACAAAATTCCGGTTGGAGTGCAGCCACAGACAAACGTTATAATGGTTTTGCCGGTGGTGATTTTATCGCTCAGTTTGCTGGCGGTTTTTATGGTAGGACAATTTCTCGATCAGCGTACTGAAAACCACGCGATACCTAAAGAATTTGTTAATTTCCCCAGCAAAATTGATAACTGGCAGGGTCAGCATCAGCCAATGGATCTTGCCGTTCGTAATAGCTTAGGCATGACCGATTATTTATTGGTCAATTTTTTCGATAAACAAGATGCGCTGGTTAACTTATATGTTGCTTATTACCAAACCCAGCGTAAAGGCGTTTCGCCACATTCCCCCAAAGTTTGTATTCCCGGCGGTGGCTGGGAAATCACCGAATTTGAACGAATTGATCTGGATGGACAGCCACTTAATCGGGTAATTATCCAAAAAGGCCAGGACAGTCAGCTGGTGTATTACTGGTTTGAAGGACGTGGGCGGGTGATCGCCAACGAATACGTTAATAAATGGTATTTGCTGGTAGATGCGCTGACTAAAAACCGCACCGATGGCTCATTAGTCCGGCTGGTTACACCCATTTACGACGGCCAGGATGCGCAACAAGCCGATCAGCGGCTGCAGGGATTTATGCAAACCATCGACCCGGCGCTGGGACGATTTATCATTGATTAGGACAGTATTATGAAAACATATATTCGAGTGGCAATAGGTCTGGCACTGTTTACCGTCTTGACCGGCTGTGGCAGTGCCGAGGAAAGTGCTGCCAATTTTATGGACAGCGGTAAAGCATTGATGGCTGAGGGCAACACCGACAAAGCCCGGCTGGAATTCAGAAATGTTTTGCAGATTGATCCGAGTTTTGCACCAGCTTATTACCAGTTAGCGTTGATTGACGAGCAGCATAAAAACTGGCGCGGTGTTTATGAGAATCTGTCAGCGGCTGAAGCCCTGCGGCCAGATGATGTGTTGGTGCTGATAAAACTCAGCCAATTACAGTTATTGGCATCCAACTATGATCTTGCCAATGAAAAAATCGATCGGGCATTAATGCAGCAGCCCGATAATATTGAAGCGCTGGTGGTCAAGGCGACGATTGCCTTAAAGCAACAAAATTATGGTGCAGCACTGGCAACCGTTAATTCGGCCTTAGCCAAAGATGCCAACAGTATTGAAGCTATATCGGTACGGGCATCGATTTACAAAGCGCAGGGGCAATATCCGCAAGCAATTGCTGAATTGGATCGGGCGTTGGCGCTCAAGCCTCAAGAAATGCCGCTGATTATGCTCAAACTATCGGTGTATGAAGCCAGCGAAAACTACACCGCGATGGAAAAAACCTTAAAGCAATTACAGCAGGACTTGCCTCAAGCCAACTGGGTGGCACTGAGTTATGCACGGTTATTAAAAAAACTGGATCGTGATCAACAAGGTTTGGCGGTATTAAAACAATTTGCCGAGGCCAATCCAACCGATAACGATGTGTTATTTGCTTATATCGACTGGCTGGCAGTGTTAACACCGGAGCAGATGTTGGCAACGCTGGACAGGTTTATTGCCCTGAATGACGATAAAGCCGAACTACAATTTCGGAAAGTACAATATCTGACCGCAAATGCTGAAGTTGAAAAGGCCAAAGCTTTGCTGGAAAAAATCATCGCAGTTGATAAAAAAAGCGCTGACAGCCTGCGCGCCCGCAATGATTTGGCAGCTATCGCTTTTCAGCAAGATGATCTGCAAACGGCACAAACACTGGTTGATGAAGTATTACTGATCAGCAGTGAAGATGAACGCGCCTTAATATTAGCAGCACAATTACTGCTCGACAGCCAGCAAGTAGAAAGAGCGGTAACTCATCTGCGAATCGTGCTGCGTAATAATCCACAATCGGATCGGGCGCTGGTGTTGCTGGCAAAAGCTTATGCCCAAAGTGGCGACTATGAACTTGCCGATGATAATTTCCGCCAGGCGCTGACGGTCAATCCGGGTAATACCATTGCCGCTTTGTCCGTTGCGGATAGTTTATTAAAACGTGATGAACTGAATCGTGCCGAGCAAGTTTTGTTAACGGCGCTGCAAAAACAGCCAGAGCAAGAATCCTTGTTACAGGCACTGGCGCAGGTACGTCTGCTGCAAGATGACTGGTCGGGCACCACTGAGTTGGTGGCTAAATTAGCCGAGCGCTATCCCGAAACCGGCGTCACCAATTACCTTGATGGCCGGGTTTCAGAGGGGCAGGGGCAATATGTGATGGCCGTTGATCACTATAAAACTGCACTGCAAAAGCAACCTGATTTAAGCCGCGCATTGCAGGGGCTTTTTAATAGTTATCAACAGCTAAATGATAAAAAAGCACTGCGCGAATTTCTGGAAGATTTCAGCGAGCAAAATCCAGAGCAGCAATCGGCCAAAGTTATGATGGCCGATATGTTGATACAAGATGGTGATTGGCAACAAGCCCATAACCTGATTGAAACCAGTATTGCCGCCAATCCGAATTGGTTGCCAGGTTATAGCAAGTTGGCCAATTTATATGAAAAGAACCAACAGTTTGCTAAAGCTGAAGCTGCCTATCAGCGGGGTTTGACGGTCAATCCTGGTAATCCGCTGATGGCGATGAGTCTGGCCAGTTTTTATGAACGGCAGCAGAAGTTTGCTGAGGCAAGGTCGGTCTATGAAGCACTTTTGCTCAGTCACCCAAACCATGATCCAGCGATTAATAATTTGGCCAGTCTGCTGACCGATCAGTTTCCCAGCCAGGTGAATTTTGAAAAAGCATTAGCCTTATCAAAACGCTTTACCAACAGCAAAGAGCCTTATTATCTGGATACGCTGGCCTGGAGCCGGTTTCATCTGGGTGATTTGGCAGCCGCGCAGGATTTATTAGAGCAGGTTGTCGAAATGGCGCCGGGCGTGCCGGTATTTCATTATCATCTGGCGGCGGTGTATACCAAACAAAACAATTTAGCTGCAGCAAAAACAGCACGCGAAATCACCAGAAGACTGGCTGAGCAGCAAGATGACAAATTGTTATTAGAACAGCTCAGCAAGTTATAAGCATGGCTGTTTGCCAACCTGAAAATCAAAAAATGCTGGTACTGGGCGGCGCTGGTTATATTGGCTCGCATTTATGCAAATTATTGGCGCGATCGGGCTTTACGGTGGTGGTGTTTGATAATCTCAGTACCGGTCACGCAGCGGCAGTGCAGTGGGGCCAGTTAGTTGAGGGTGATATTCTTAATGCCGATGATTTGGCCAGGGTGTTTGCCGAGCAGGGGCCGTTTGCCGGAGTGTTTCATTTTTGTGCCAAATCAGTGGTGGCCGATTCCAGCCGGCAGCCCGATGACTATTACCGTAATAATTTAATCGGTACTTTGAATGTGCTGGATCGCATGGTATTAACCGGCCATCAGAAACTGGTGTTTTCTTCCAGTGCTGCGGTGTATGGCGCCGCTGCCGGTAAGCCGATAAAAGAAAGCCAGGCGCAGCAACCGATTAATCCTTATGGCCAGTCCAAAAAAATGGTCGAGCAGATTTTGCAGGACTATCAACAGGCGTTTGGCTTGAATTCGGCGAGTTTGCGGTATTTTAATGCCTGCGGTGCGGATGTTGACGCCGAGATTGGTGAGCGGCATGTTTGTGAAACCCATCTTATTCCCAATATTCTCAAATCGTTATTGACCGACAGCCCGCTGAAGTTAAAGATATTTGGCGATGCTTACCCGACGCCAGACGGCACTTGTGTTCGGGATTATGTGCATGTTACTGATTTGGTGGCGGCTCACTTATTAGCGTTTGAATATCTG
>JAVVFF010000144.1:0-5135 GCA_032250995.1 Methylophaga sp.
AGCGCCCAGATCAACAATAGTTTGTGGCTGAATTTTGATCAGTTTTAAACGATCCAGCAATTCATCCGCCGTTTGCCGCTGCAATACCGCGACATCGTCATAGGACTGTGCTGCACCGCCAAATGACGCGGCAACCCGACGTTTTTCAGGTCGATGTTCAATCATAAATCATGCTTTTTATCATCACCGCGCTTTGCACTGGATGGGAAATAAACGGCGCATGGCCGGCACCTTGCAAAACCTGACAATTGATATCTGGTTTTAAATTCATCAACTCGGCTGCCAATTCTGCCGGGATCAAATTATCCCGCTCACCCAACAGCACACTGACCGGCACAGATACATCCGCCAGCATTTGCCGGCCATCAAAGCTTTCCAGACAATTAAGTCCCTCACGTAATGCGTCAGGATGCGCGGCATGGCCTTGTATCACATCCTCTTGCAGCATTTGCATGGTGTCACGGGCAAATTGTGCACCACGCGCTAACAGCATTAAAAAAGACTGCATTAACTGTACTGGGTTTTGATCCAACGCTTTAGAAAATTCATTAAAAGTATCGACAGGCATGCCCGGCTGCCAATCATCGTCAGCGACAAATTTTGGCGTCGCTGCCAGCAGGAACAATTGCTGCACCCTTTGCGGATAAGCATAGGCAAACTGTAAAGCAAATTGCCCGGCCAATGACCAGCCCAGCCAGATAGCCGACTGTGGCAACTGCGCTGCCAATGCTGGTAATAATTTATCTGAATCAAAAGCACCGGCTTGCCAGTCGCTGTCACCATGACCGGGCAAATCAACACAGTGCAGGGTAAAGTCATTTTCTAAGTAAGGCTTTACTAACTGCCAGACCCGGCGATTCATACTCCAGCCATGCAGCAATACCAGATCCGGCCCCCGGCCACTGACCTCAATAAACATGGCATTGCTCCAATGCAGATAATAATTGTGTTACCTGCGTTTCACTGTGATTGGCTGATAGGGTAATGCGCAGTCTGGCGGTATTTTTCGGTACCGTAGGTGGTCGGATCACGCCGACCAGAAAGCCCTTTTCTTCAAGCTGTCGGCCAATCGCCAAAGCCCGTTTGTCATCACCTATCAGGATCGGCTGAATGGCGGTAAATGAGTCCATTAATTGCAGCCCCAGTTGTCTGGCACCGTCACGAAATTGCTGAATGCGGACCTGTAATTGCAGACGACGCGCCGGTTCATTTTCAATGATTGCTAATGCTTTTAAGGTCGCAGCAGCAATCGCCGGCGGCGGCGCTGTGGTGTAAATAAAACTGCGGGCTTGCTGGGTCAGCGTTTCAATCACCAATGCATCGGCAGCAATAAAGGCGCCGGCGGTGCCAAAAGATTTGCCGAAGGTGCCGACCAGAATGGGTTTGTCGGTGAGCTTATCGGCGAAATATTGCAAAGTGCCTTTGCCCTGCTCGCCAATCACCCCGAGACCATGAGCATCATCGATGACCACACCGGCTCGGTGTTGTTTGGCTAACGCCATGATCTCCGGCAACGGCGCCACATCACCGTCCATACTGAATACACCATCACTGACGATTAATTTACGCTTGGTATTGGCAGCGCCATACAGGCGTTTGTGCAGCATCGCCATATCGTTATGCGGATAACGAATTAAAGTCGCATTACTGAGCCGGCCGCCATCAAGCAATGAAGCATGATTAAGTTTGTCTTGTATCACGGCATCACCGCGATCCAGCAGGCCATCAATGACGGCTAAATTCGCCATATAGCCGGTGGCAAATAACATGACTTTTTGCTGGCCGGTAAATTCGGCCAGGGCTTCTTCAAGCTGCTGGTGAAACCGGCTGTGGCCGGTCAATAAATGTGCTGCACCGCTGCCAATCCCTTCAATATCAACGGCATTTTTAAAAGCTTTAATCAGTGCCGGATGGTTGGCAAGCCCCAGATAATCATTGCTGCAAAAGCTGATTAAATCGCGGCCATCAACACGAACGTTTACACCTTGCGCGCCATCACGCAGCCGGGTTTGCCGGTAAAGACCGTCTGCCCGGCGCTGCGCCAGCGCCTGTTGCAGGCTGTCGTGCCAGGGCAGTTGCAACATCAGTATTGGATTATGCGGCCGAGCAGTGTTTATCCGCTTGCGGCGAAATATCCAGTGGTGTGATGCCCAGACGCTGGAATAATTGCTGATCATGCTGGGTATCCGGATTATCCGTAGTCAGCAGCTTTTCGCCGTAGAAAATTGAATTAGCACCGGCTAAAAAGCTCATCGCTTGCAGTTCATCGGTCATATTTTCACGGCCGGCTGATAAACGCACATAGGATTTCGGCATCATGATCCGCGCCACGGCGATGGTACGAACGAACTCAAACGGATCCAGATTATTGATGCCATCGAGCGGCGTACCAGCCACCTGTACCAGCAGGTTAATCGGCACACTTTGCGGATGGCTGGGCAGATTGGCCAGGCTACGCAATAAACCACCGCGATCTTGGCGGCTTTCACCCATACCAACAATACCGCCGCTACAAACGTTAATGCCGGCTTCACGAACATAACCCAGTGTATCCAGACGATCCTGATAAGTGCGAGTAGAAATGATTTCGCCGTAAAATTCCGGTGAGGTATCAAGGTTATGATTGTAATAATCAAGCCCGGCGTCTTTCAGGCGTTTGGCTTGATGGGATTCCAGCATACCCAGTGTCACACAGGTTTCCAGGCCCAGATCCTTAACGCCTCCAATCATGGCGGCAACCCGTTCAACATCACGGTCTTTCAGGTTACGCCAGGCAGCGCCCATACAAAAACGGCTGGCCCCGGTGGATTTGGCCTGTGCAGCAGATTCCAGCACTTTATCCAGCGGCATTAACGGCTCAGCTTTAACCGCCGATTCATGATGCGCGCTTTGCGGACAATAGCCACAATCTTCGGCGCAGCCACCGGTTTTAATGCTCAGCAAGGTGCTGATTTGCACGGCATTGGCATCAAAATGCTGGCGGTGCACGGTCTGTGCCCGGTACATTAAATCGGCAAAAGGCAAATCAAATAAGGCTTCAATTTCAGCCTGTTGCCAGTCATGACGAATGGATTGGGTCGGTTCTGTTATAGTCTGGGACATGGTCTTTTCATCGGCTTAATGGATTAACAATCAGATGACCAGGGACTTCATAGCCACAACGGCACATCAACTGCGGCGATTATACAACAAATGCTTGCCAAATCCGTGTTTCCTGTGCGCTGCGCCGGCGGGTGACAGCTTGTTGTGCAGCGCCTGTCAGGCCGATTTACCGCGCTTGGCCACTGGCTGTTTACTTTGTGCTACACCGCTTGCTGCTGCCGGTATTTGCGGCCAATGTCTACAAAAACCACCGCCGCAGACGCAGATTTTTTGTGCCTTGCCATATCTTGCCCCCATCGATGATTTAATCGGCGCTTATAAATTTCATCAGCAATTGGGACTGCGTGATTTCTTTGCTGAGCAAATGGCCGTTAGGTTGCAAATGCGTCATGATTTACCGGCTTTAATCTTGCCCGTACCACTGCATAACCGTCGCTTGCAACAACGTGGTTACAACCAGTCTGCTGATCTTGCCAACCGGCTGGGGCAATTGCTGAATATCAATGTAAATAACCATACTTTGAAACGGATCAGAGCCACTCAGCCCCAAAGTGAACTCCCGTTTAAGGCGCGCCGCAAGAATCTGCGCGGTGCATTTGTCTGCGGTGATTTACACGGAATTCAGCATGTCGCCTTAATTGATGATGTATACACCACCGGTCATACCGTTGCTGAAGCCGGCCGTTGTCTGCAAAAACAAGGCGTGACGCGCCTCGAAGTCTGGACAATTGCCCGCGCGATCCGCCATTATTAACGCCATCACCTGATTTCAGCCTAAGGCTGCCCGGATGCGACAAGACGCAAGCACGCTACAACAACGAATGGATGCCTTGCTGCGCATTGCCAAAAGCAACGAGCGCAAACAGGATAATTTTCAGCAATACGAATTGAGTTTACTCAGTTGCGGTAGCTTGTCAGCTTTGTTAACTCTGATTCTTGAACAACATCAGCAACGCTTTCAACTCACTGAAGTTACGTTGCTTCTATATGATCCGGAATATGCTTTACAAAGGTTAGTGGCCGATATTCCCGATAATGCCCATTGGCAGCATAAATTGTTGTTTACCGACAGTTTTCATACGCTGGACCAGTTTTTTAATCTGCAGCGCACACCCCGTTTATCGGTATTTGAAACACAAAAACATGCCGGGCTGTTTCCGAATATAAATGATTTAGGTTCAGTAGCGTTATTGCCTTTAATTCGTCAACAACAATTGATTGGTTGCCTAAATCTGGGCAGCCGAAATTCATCGCGCTTTCAATCCGGTATCGGCACCCAGTTTTTGCAGCATATGGCCGCTGTGGTCGCTGCTTGTATTGAAAATGCCCGGTTGCATGAAGAGATTAAACTGGTGGGGCTGCGCGATCCGCTGACCGGCGTCAATAATCGGCGCTTTTTTGATCAGCGTATCGAAGAAGAAGTCAGTCGTGCCAAACGTCAAAAAACGCCGTTATCCTGCTTGTTCATCGATTTGGATCATTTCAAACGGGTCAACGATCAGCATGGTCATCAGGCCGGCGATGTGATCCTCAAACAAGTCGCGAGCTTAATCAATGACAGCCTGCGTAGCACCGATGTGTTGTCCCGTTATGGCGGTGAGGAATTTGTTATTTTACTGACCGACACCACCGCCAGTGCGGCCGCCGATATTGCCGGACGAATGCGTGAACAGATTGCCGCCATGCAATTCAGCGTCAGTCATGGTCGTAAAGTGCAGGTGACTTTATCAATCGGGCTGGCCACTCTAGATTCCGCCAGTCCAAGCCAAACCAGTAAACAATTATTACAGGCTGCCGATCAAGCCGTTTATGCTGCAAAAGTTTCCGGTCGCAATTGTGTGCACCAGGCAAGTTAAGCCGAGGCTGCTTTAATTCGCTCCACCGCCTGATCAGCAGCATCATGATAAGGCTGCAATACCAAATCGGCACCGTGTTGTTGCAAACTGGGAATATCGTGGCTGAAATGCGTGGCAACCGCGACTTTGCCCTGATAATGCTGTTGTTTCAGGGCATCCAACAAAACAATCCGCGGG
>JAVVFF010000145.1:0-5111 GCA_032250995.1 Methylophaga sp.
GGGAGGACTTTCACCTCCAGGAGTGCGCCCGTGCCGGGCGCACAAAAAGAGAGGCCGCGATGGCAGCCTCTTTAATTGTTAAATTGCTTTACAAGGTCAGCTTAAAACCAATCCAGCCGGCACGCGGCGAACTGGCACCGACAAAGCGTGGATCTTCAAAATTAAAGCCCGGTGCTTCGTCAGGCTCACCAAAAAGGCCAAAGGTGTTGAATTCACTGTCAAAGACATTATCGACCTTGGCAAAAAATTGCAGATTCTTAGTGACCTGATAACGACCGTGCAAATTCATCACTTTATAATGAGATATTTTTTTATCGACATTGGCTTCATCGCCTCGGAAATACTGACTTGAAGCATAAGAAGCAGTAAAACCCAGCGATAATTTATTGGTAAAGGCATAATCAGCGCCAAATTTGAAATTATGCGCTGGGATGCTAGGCAGACGATCCCCTTCTTCAACCGTAAAGGTCGTGACAACCTCACCCACTTCACGTGCAAACTGGAATTCATCCTCAAAGGTTGCGCGGATATAGGAATAGTTGGCAAACCAGTTCAGACGATCTTGCGAACCAAATAAACCCAGCTCCAGACCGGCACGTGCCGTTTTATCTATATTGTCAAAAATACCAACATTCAGCCGAGGGTCACTTGCACCGCCTTCTACCGCCGGGAAGAAAAATAAATCATCTTTCAATTGGGTGTAAAAAACGCCGGCATTCCAGCCAATAGCCCCTTCCTGGCCACGCAAACCCGCTTCAATAGTGCGTGCTATGACATCTTCCAGGGGGGGATCGGCCAAGAATGAGTTAGGTAATGCGCAGGGATTATCTTTGTCAGCACAAGTCAGCTCTGATGGCGTCGGTGCCCTGTTAGACTCACTATAACTACCATAGGCAGTCATATTTTCGCGTAATGCGTAAGTCAGACCAACCGATGGGTTAAAGCGTTTGAAGTCATGGGTATTGCCGGTTTCATTCAGATTTTGCTCACCACCTTCACTGGTACCGGAAATATCAATAGCAATCCAGTTATAACGACCGGCAACGGTTAAATCCAGACGCTCTGTTAATGAATGGGTATTGGTAAAGAAGATACTGTAAGTATCAGTTTCAATGTCACCATCAACAACTGTTTCACCGATAATAAAGCCAGTACCGTCAGTACCCCGAGTTGGTGTAAAACGGGCAACCTCTGATTGAGAGTTAAAATCGACATCAGAACGGTCATAACCAGCACCGACAATCAGCTGATTTTCACGGCCAAATAAGGGTTGCAAAAATGTACTTTGTAAACTGAAACCATAGCTATCCTGTTCAGTTTCACTGGTATTGTTTAACGCAATAAAGTCTTCGGTACCGTCGAAACCAAGTGGTGCAAATGGTGCGATACTTTCACCATCATCATCCACGATATTTAGCCCATCAATTTGCAGCTCTGAACCATCGCCGTTAAAGGTGCTGCGATCACTGCGACGATAATAAGTATTGGCCGACACCATCACATCATCTCTGAGCCAATGCGAACCATTCAAACCAAACTGGCGCAGTTCATTCTGAGTATTATCAGGGTGGGTAAACACCGCTTCGCGGTCCATGGCAACCAATTCAACTGGTGAAGCGCCATTACCGTTTAAATCGCTGTCGACGCCTAAGAAGGTGAAATCCAGCGTAGAATCTTCATTGGCATAACTGAGTTTAGAAAAAAACTGCTCAACCCGAGATGGTGAAAAATCTCGCCAGCCATCTTCTTTGGTCACAGAGCCGGTCACATAGTAGGCCAAATTACCGTCACTGCCTCCACTTTCGATGGTGCCGGAATCACGGTTAAACGAACCGGTAAAGGCTTCCAGACTATGACCTGGATTACGGAAACCATTTTTGGTTTCAATCGACAATGCGCCGCCCAATGTATTGAGACCGAATACCGGATTAGAACCCGGGATCAGATTCATATTGGCAATCGCCGCTTCCGGGATCAATTCAAAGTTTATGGCATCCCCAAATGGTTCGTTAACACGAATACCATCCATATACACCGACAAACCTTGTGAATTGCCCACTAGGGGCGATGCGGTAAAACCACGATATTTCAGATCCGGCTGGAAAGGATTATTTTGTGCGCTATTGAGACTGATGCTGCCGAAGTTTTGATTCAAAAAATCGGAAATATCCAGCGCTTGTGTACGTTCAATATCTTCGGCATTGGCTGATTGCACATTAGCAGCAATTTTATCCGCTGCCAGACCGACACCACCGATTGGCGTGGTGCCAATAACTTCGATATTGCTCAGTTCAACATTGTCTTGCTCAGCGTGCGCCACCATTGAGGCCCCCAACGCAGACAACAGTAACGCAGACAGCAGCCGGCGCCGATACGGAATAGCCATGTTTATCTCCCAGATTTTATATATTTTTTTAAGCTTTCTACGAAGCTGACTGGGATGCTAGCACGCGATGTTTCGCAGGCAATTAGGAAAAATTCCTATTTTTCCTAAAACGCGCTACACACTTGATTTTTTTATGCCTAGAACCAGGCTAATTGCCCATGTAATTTGACCACTTCACCAATGATTAACAGTGTCGGTGCGATGGGCTGTTCGCGTTCGGCAAGCGCCGGCAGCTCGGCTATGGTTGATATCCAAACTTTTTGATTTTCGGTGGTGCCCTGTTGTACCAGCGCCGCCGGCATATCTACAGCCATACCATGTTTTTGTAATTGCGCGCTAAGTTCCGACAACCCGGCGAGCCCCATATAAACCACCAGTGTCTGCCGTGGCTGCACTAAAGCTGGCCAGTTTAAATCCAGCGCACCTTCTTTAAGCTGACCGGTGACAAACACACAGCTTTGTGAATAATCACGATGGGTTAGTGGAATACCGGCATAACAGGCACAACCCGAAGCGGCGGTAATTCCGGGCACCACCTGAAACGGAATTTTTTCATCGGCAAGCGTTGCAATCTCCTCGCCACCGCGGCCAAAAATAAACGGATCACCGCCTTTCAATCGTAATACCCGCTTGCCTTGTTTGGCATGGTCGAGCAGTAACTGATTAATCTCCTCCTGACGCTTAAAATGCCAGCTGCGTTGTTTGCCGACATAGACTAAATCGGCTTCTTTGCGCACCAGAGCCAGCACTTCTTTGCTCACCAGCCGATCATAAAACACCACATCGGCCTGCTGCATTAAACGTAGCGCTTTAAAGGTCAATAAATCAGGATCGCCGGGACCCGCGCCAACCAGATAGACTTCACCTTGCTGTAAAGCATCAGGATCGGCTCTTTCAATTAACCTTTGCAGGGTTTGTTCGGCAAGTTGAGCCCGGCCTGCCAACATATGATCGGCAACCGGCCCTTGTAATACCGACTCCCAAAAACGCCGCCGCTGACTAAGTTTAGTAAATTTATCTTTAACAGCTTGCCGGTAATCGCCCACCAGGTGTCCCAGACGACTGTAACTGGGTGGGATCAAAGTTTCTAATCGCGCTCGTAACTGCCGGGCCAAAATCGGTGACTGGCCGCCACTGGAAACCGCCACCACAATCGGCGAACGATCCAAAATTGATGCCAGAATAAAATCACACATATCCGGTTCATCAGCAACATTCACTGGGATGCGCAGGGCTTTGGCCGCCTGATAAACGGCATGATTGACGGCATTATCATCGGTTGCCGCAATCACCAGCTTTTGTGAATATAAATAAGCGGGGTCGAAGCTGGCTTTTAACCAGGCAACCTTATTTTTAAACGCTGCATCATCTAATAACTGCTGGGTCATCAAGCTGATTTGCGGCGCAACAATGGTGACTTTGGCCTGCGCTTTTAATAATAGCCCGGCTTTACGCGCTGCAATATCGCCACCACCGACCACCAAACAACTGCCGCGTTTGAGGTCGATAAAAATCGGTAAAAACTCCATGCCAATCCTAATTTTTTAAAGGCAGGGTCAGTGCCTGTAATACATAACCATCGGATAAATTTTGCACCACGGCGACCACGCTAAGCTGATCACGTTGCCAATCACCGGCCAATTTTAAAGTTTGTTGGATCTGGCTAGTGCCGTCTTCGGCTAGATCAAATGGCCCCAGCCAGGCACGTACCAGATTTTGATGATTAAAATCCCGGCCGGCATTATCCCCGCCACGTACTTCGCTGAAAATATTGTCTTCGGTCACCGCTAAATACAATTTGCTGTGCTGGCGATTGGCCTCACCGGCAACTTGTAATTGGCTATTAATATGCAGTGTTTTATTTTTTTCGCTGACCTGCAAATTTATATCAACTTCTGATTGATAATTATTTAAAAAGCCAATAACATCAATTAACTGTTTACGCCAGCTATGCACTGTTTCACCACTCACCACCAACTCGGGCGTAAAAATATGCTGATAACGATTCAAATGCGCCAGTTGTTTTTGTCGCTGGGTAAACACCGGGCTGGCAAATTTATCTACCCAGCCTTTACGCGAATTTAAATAATCGATATGAAAAGCCAGCACAATCAGCTGATCCTCATTAATGCCTTTTTTCGTCAGACTGTTAACGTATTTTTCAGCGGCCGGACACAGCCCACAGCCTTCTGAAACAAACATTTCCAGCAAAGCGATATGTTTTTCGCCGGATGTTGCTTGCCAGTTCTGAGCGAAAGTCTGCAGTGGTAAACATAGCAATAACAAAAAAAACAGCTTGTTGATACCCCCCATGAGTTGACTCCTGAATATTACTTATCAATCAATAAGACCCATTCAGATATCGGTTTTACTGCCACTGGCATCTTTTATATTGGCTAATTCACGTAATACCGCTGTGGCATAACTGCCAGGCGGCAAATCAAAACTGACGGTTAAACTGTTATCTTCGGCAAAATACCAGTCAAAATTGCCCGGAAACAAGCGCAATGCCCGCCGTTCATGACTGAGTCCCAGCTTTTCCAGTTCTGTTTGCCATTTTTGCCAATCGGCTAGCACTGGGTTTTCTAAATCTAAGCTGTCCAATGTATTAGGTGCAACACCTTTACCCCATAACGGGCCGGTTGGATGAATATCCATAGCCGCTAAACGCTGTTGGATAGTGTCATCAATGACTTCTGCCAAAAAATAACTGGCACGGGTGCCG
>JAVVFF010000146.1:0-5077 GCA_032250995.1 Methylophaga sp.
CCGGGCGCAAAAATAGTCCCAGCCCTACGGGTTGTGACTGAAAAATCGCCACTCTGCGTTGCTCGTCGTTTATTTAGAGTAACTAAATTACTCTCCTCGCGCCTTAATTGACGCTTTTTCAGCTCACAACAGAGGCGGATATGAGGGATAAATAAGCCCTAGAGTTTGCCGATAAGCGCATTGCTCGTTATGCTGTAACCATGTTTTATATCAGGAAATCTCATGTCTCAAACTGAAATGATTGCACTGTTAATTGTTGCCGTAATTATTGCGGCGCTGATTGGTTTTTTTATCGGCCGGCGGATGAATGTCGATAATCAGGAAGCTATTCGTCAGCTCAAATCTGAACATGAACATCAACTGCTGGCAAAACAGGCTGAAATCGATGGCTATCATGACAAGGTTCATGAACATTTCGATAAAACGGCCAGCTTATTCGTCAATATGGCAGGCTCTTACAAAGAATTATTTGATCACCTGTCAGCAGGTTACGACCAACTCGGCGAACTGGGTATGGACAAAAAACTACCAGAACGTGCCGGCGCTTTATTGGATGGCCCGGAAGCCAACGAACGTCCTGGTGAAGATGATCCGTTTTCGCCGGATTACAGCAAAATTAATTCGACCACCGGCGCGAAAGATTACTAAGGCTTGCCGAGCAGCGACCCGAGAATACCGCGCACCAAACGCCGGCCAATCTGACTGCCAACTGAGCGCATAGCGCTTTTGGCAAAGGCTTCAAAAGGCGTTTCTCGTGTGCGGCCGGGTGATCGTTTAACCGTTTCCTGAATCGCTTCAGATTGCTGCTCTAATGCTTTTTTCTGCATTTCTTCAGCACGCTTCGCCAAAATCTCATGGGCCGATTCACGGTCCAGCACCTTATCGTAAACACCGGCCACCAACGAAGTTTGTAATATCCGTTGCCGCTGCGCTTCGGTGACTGGGCCAATTTGACCTTGTGGCGGTTTAATCAGCGTGCGCTCCACCATTTGTGGCCGGCCTTTTTCATCGAGCATCGATACCAGGCCTTCGCCAACGCCCAATTGCGTTAACACCTCAATTGATGAAAATGCCGGATTGGCAAAAAAGGTCTCGGCGGCCGCTTTAATGGCTTTTTGATCTTTGGCGGTATAAGCCCGCAGCGCATGCTGAATGCGATTACCCAATTGACCGAGCACCGAATCAGGAATATCGGTCGGGTTTTGCGTAACGAAAAACACGCCCACACCTTTAGAACGAATGAGCCGCACCACTTGCTCAATTTTATCGAGCAGTGCTTTCGGCGCATCGTCAAAAATCAAATGCGCTTCGTCAAAAAACAGGATTAATTTCGGTTTATCGGGATCGCCAACTTCGGGTAACTGCTCAAATAACTCGGATAACAACCACAGTAAAAACGTGCTGTATAACGCCGGTGAATGTATTAATTTGTCAGCAGATAACAGATTGATAATGCCGCGGCCGTTTTCATCGGTCTGCATTAAATCATCGAGATTCAGCACCGGCTCGGCAAATAACCTATCAGCGCCCTGCTCTTCCAGCACCAACAAACGCCGCTGAATGGCACCAACGCTGGCCGCTGAAATATTGCCATACAAGGTCTGAAATTCGGCTGCATTCTCAGCAACATATTGCAGCATGGCCCTTAGATCTTTGAGATCCAGCACCAGCCAACCATTGTCATCCGCCACCCGAAACACCAATGTCAGCACGCCTTGCTGGGTATCGTTAAGCTGCATCAATCGCGATAACAACAACGGTCCCATATCGGAAATGGTGGTGCGTACCGGATGGCCCTGTTCGCCAAACACATCCCAGCAAGTGGTGGGGTAACCGGTAAATTGAAAATCAGTGAGCTGCATGAATTCAACACGCTCGCTGATTTTGGGATGCGGTTTACCGGGCTGGCTGATGCCCGACAAGTCACCTTTGATATCCGCCGCAAACACCGGCACACCAATATCACTGAATCCCTCAGCCAATCCCTGCAAGGTCACCGTTTTACCAGTACCCGTCGCACCCGCCACCAAGCCATGCCGATTGGCCATATTCGATAACAAATACACTGGCTCATCATCGGCCTGACCTACAAATATCGGTGTCGACATGTTCGATTCCTTTTGAATACAGCTTAAGAAACAGGCTGATTTTTCCGATCAATTAAACCATATCAAAGATGGTCAACGGCAGACACCTTGATCTTTCACGAAAAGCTCTCGCTCGGCTATTTATCTGTTTTACCTAAAACGCTGTGTAAACTATCCATCAATTGTGAGGGGACCGGAAAGACAATTGTCGAACTCTTATCACCGGCAATCTCAGTCAGCGTTTGCAAATAACGTAGCTGAATTGCTGTAGGTTGGCGGGCCAATTGTTCGGCCGCGTCAACCAGTTTACCGGATGCCTGGAACTCACCATCCGCATGGATAACTTTGGCGCGACGCTCCCGTTCTGCCTCAGCCTGTTTAGCAATCGCCCTGATCATACTTTCATCGATATCGACATGTTTGATTTCGACATTGGAGACTTTAATGCCCCACTGATCGGTCTGCCGATCCAATATATCCTGAACATCATTATTCAGTTTGTCGCGCTCGGACAGGAGTTGATCCAGCTCATGCTGCCCCAGGACTGAACGCAGCGTAGTCTGCGCCAGCTGGCTGGTCGCATCCATATAGTTTTCGACATTGATTATCGCCCGCTGCGCATCAATGACCCGGAAATACAAAACGGCATTTACCTTGACCGACACGTTGTCACGGGTGATCAGATCTTGCGAGGGTACGTCCATGACTAAGGTTCGCAGATCCACTCTTACCATCTGTTGCACTATCGGAATAATCAGAATCAGGCCCGGACCTTTGACCTTATAAAAACGACCCAACATAAAAACAACACCACGTTGGTATTCACGTAGCACCCGGAAAGCACTGGCAATAATCGCGATAACAAAGACCACGATGGTGATAAGCGTAATATTCATGACGATTGCTCCTTACTCGGTTCAACATGCAAGATGAGTCCATCAATAGCTTTAATACGTAATAACTGACCTTTCTTGACGGCTTGGGGACAGTAGGCATGCCAAACTTCACCTTGGGCATATACCCGGCCACTGCCCTCAAAGTCCTCCGTCGCCTCAGCTTTAGCACCGATGATAGATTCCTGCCCTGTTACGACTTGTGTCTGGCGAGCCCGTAATGCGGCGCCAATAACAAACACAAACACTGCAAAAGAAGTAATGGCAACACCGGCAATTAAAGGCAGTGATACCTGGTAACCAGGCAGTTCACTGTCGAACAGCAATATGGAGCCGGCAAGAAACGCAACCAGGCCCCCAATGCCTAAAATGCCAAAAGAAGGATTAAAGGCTTCCGCCACCATCAGCCCGATACCGACAATCAATAATGCCAGGCCTGCACTGTTGAGCGGCAACATATGCAGGGCGTAACCGGCTAGCAACAGACAGATAATGCCGGTCACCCCGGCGATGCCGACACCGGGGTTATAAAACTCCAGAATCAGTCCATAAATACCAATCATCAGTAAAATATAGGCCACATTGGGATTGGTGATCAGACTTAATAGCTCGTAGCGCCAGTCCGGCTCCAATTCGGTTACCACCACATCAGCCAGCTGCAACGCCCGATTACCGTCACCCAGTGTCACTGTCTGTCCATCCAATGCCTGCAATAATTGCTCAACATCACTGGCAACCAGATCAATAACATCTTGTTTTAAAGCCTCATTGGCACTGAGGCTTACCGCTTCACGAACGGTCTGCTCAGCCCACTCAGCATTACGGCCCCGTAATTCGGCCAGGCTCTGGATATAGGCGACGGCATCATTAACCATTTTTTTATCCATCGCACTTTGTTGGCTTTTGGCATTTTCTTTGTCTTCGTCATCATCGGTTTTCGGCGCCATATCTATCGGGCTCATGGTGACAGGTGTTGAAGAGCCAACATTCGTGGCTGGTGCCATTGCAGCAATATGGCTGGCATAGAGGATATAGGTACCCGCACTGGCTGCGCGCGAACCAGAGGGTGAGACATAGGTAGCAACAGGTACGGATGAGGCAAGAATGGCCTTGATCATGTCACGCATCGAGGCATCGAGTCCGCCGGGGGTATCCAGTTGCAGTACCAACAACTCAACCGCTTCTTGTTCTGCCTGGCGTAATGAACGGGTGAAATAATCGGCCGTAGCAGGACTGATTGCACCGTCGATGGTCAACAGCCAGACCTTATCCACAGAATCTGCCCGTGACGGGCCTGTAAATAACAAGCCGCCTAATAGTAACAATAGCGTTACAAAATGCTTCAATTTCAGGACATTATGCATATCATTTGCCCGAGAAATACCGGTAAATTCATAGTGCGGCATGGACGTTCAAACAGTCAAGTTAAAGTGATCAGCCACTGCCCTTTTTATTGTTGGCGCGATGCTTTCAGCCTGAATCACAGCAAGCACCATCTAAATGCTTATCACCTGCAATCCATGCTCATCTACCCGGCCGTTAATCAGCCGGGTAGGGACCAATTCAAAATAAGTGTTGTCGCCACTGATGCCTTTAGTTTCCGGCAGATTCAGCTCGTCCACTGGCATATTTTCCAGCGTCACATCATCGCTGCTCTGTTGGCTGTTCTTAAAACTGTCAGCCAGCACCCAGAATGGTTTGTCGAAATACCGGGCAGCCATCGTCTGCAACAGCGTACCCGTCTTATTCACAAAATGATGATCGGTCAGCCAGTTGTCACAGCCAACGATATTCATATCCACCTTAGGCATAATCTGCCCCATCCCGGCATCGGTAATCACGGTGACTGGCACACCCATCCGGTTCAACTGCGAAGCCACCAATAAGCCCTCATTACCCGGCGCACTGATGGTGACAATCACATTGAAATCCCGATGCCGTTGCAGCAAACGTGCAAATAAGGCCATTACCTGTGAACTGCGACTGTGAGTTAGAATCGTCATCCCGGGTTTAATCAAATCAGCAGCATTGGTAGCAACCTGATCAGTGGCTTCAGAAAGCTGTCGATAGACTTTTGCTAGGCCATCCAGATACTGC
>JAVVFF010000147.1:0-4832 GCA_032250995.1 Methylophaga sp.
CCGTAATCGCGAATCTGATGCGCACCGGTGATGGCCTCCTGACTGATTTTCATTATTTAAGACAAGTCGGCCGCTTCATTAACACGGTCACGCAACTCTTTACCTGGTTTAAAGTGCGGAACAAATTTCTCATCCAATTCAACCGACTCACCACTTTTCGGATTACGACCAAGACGGGGCGGACGATGATGCAGAGTAAAGCTGCCAAAGCCACGGATCTCAATACGATCACCATGTGACAAGCTGTCACTCATCTGTTCCAAGATCAATTTGACGGCCAGTTCGACGTCACGATAATTCAATAGAGATTGTTTCTCAGATAGGATGTCTATCAAATCAGATTTGGTCATGTATTCAAATTTCCCGGCAAAATGCTAAGCCTTGACTGGCTCATCAGTGATTGCTCTGTAGTGCTATTGAGCAAACAACAGGCATCCGGCAAAACCGGATGCCTGCCCAATGACAGTTTTAGCTGTCTTTTTGATCCAACTGCTCTTTGAGCAAATCACCCAGCGTCGTATTGCCAGATGTGACATTGCTGTACTCTTTCACGGCTTCAGATTCTTCTTGATCATCCTTGGCCTTGATTGACAGATTCAACGTCCGGTCTTTACGTGACATGCCAGTAAATTTGGCTTCTATCTGATCACCGATGTTCAGCGCTTTACTAGCATCTTCAACACGTTCACGAGCAATATCGGCAGCACGAACATAACCTTCTACGCCCTCAACCAATTCAATGGTTGCACCTTTGGCATCGACGGCAATGACTTTACCAGTGACTTTTGAACCACGTGGATGCTCTGACAGATAAGCTGAGAATGGATCGTCTTGTAACTGTTTGATACCCAGTGAAATACGCTCACGTTCCGGGTCAATAGCTAAGACAACCGCTTCCACATCATCACCTTTCTTGAAGTCACGAATCAGTTCTTCGTTTTCTTCTTCCCAGGAAATATCAGACAGATGAATCAGACCATCAATACCGCCATCCAAACCAATGAAGATACCAAAGTCGGTGATGGATTTAATCGCACCGCTAACTTTGTCACCCTTATTATGGGTCATGGCAAACTCTTCCCAAGGGTTAGTTTGACATTGTTTGATACCCAGAGAGATACGACGACGATCAGCATCAATATCCAGCACCATTACTTCAACTTCATCACCCAGAGTAACCAGTTTTGATGGATGAACATTTTTGTTAGTCCAGTCCATTTCAGACATATGAACCAAACCTTCCACACCGTCTTCGATTTCAACGAAGCAGCCGTAGTCGGCAATGTTAGTAACTTTACCGTGGATACGGGTGCTGTTCGGGTAACGACGGGCAATATCTTTCCATGGATCGTCACCCAGTTGTTTCAGACCCAGCGAGACACGCTCGCGCTCTTTGTCAAATTTCAGAACCTGAACGTCGATTTCGTCACCAATAGCAACAACCTCTGATGGATGCTTAACGCGTTTCCAGGCCATATCTGTAATGTGCAACAGACCATCAATACCGCCCAGATCCACGAATGCGCCGTAGTCAGTCAGATTTTTAACGATACCTTTAACCACTTTGCCTTCTTCCAGTGTTTCCAACAGCGCTTCGCGTTCAACACTGTTTTCGGCTTCCATAATGGCGCGACGCGAAACGACGATGTTGTTACGTGGACGATCCAATTTAATGAGCTTGAACTCCAGCTCTTTGTTTTCCAGATGAGAGGTGTCGCGAATTGGCCGCACATCGACCAGAGAACCCGGCAGGAAGGCACGGATATTTTCCAGATCAACAGTAAACCCACCTTTGACTTTACCTGAAATGATACCTATCACAGTCTCACTGGCTTCGAATGCATGTTCCAGACGGACCCATGCTTCTGCCGCTTTGGCTTTCTCACGTGACAACTGGGTTGCACCAAAACCATCTTCTAGAGATTCCAGCGATACATCGACCAAATCACCAACAGAAACGGTAATTTCACCTTTCTCGTTAAGGAATTCAGAAACTGGAATCGCACCTTCAGATTTCAGACCGGCATTGACCATCACCACGTCAGGACCGACATTGACCACCGTACCGGTGACAATTTTGCCTGGTTGCATTGGTGTGGCGTTTAGACTCTCTTCAAAGAGTTCTGCAAAGCTTTCGCTCATTATTGACATCCTTGACCCTGCACAAACGCAGAATCACCCGTTAAACCTGCTAAAGCAGGATAGTTACAAAAAAACTCAAACGGACCATTCCGTTCAAGTCACCCAAAAGAATCAGCGAACAAGTTCACTCACCCGTTGAAATACTGTATCGATATCTAACGCGGTTGAATCGAGGATAATGGCATCTGCGGCGGGCTTTAATGGCGCTACATCACGCTGTTGGTCTCGCTCATCACGTTCGGTGATTTCGATAATAAGATCGGCAAGGTTACTATCAATTCCTTTTTCTTTCAACTGCTTATAGCGGCGCAAAGCACGCACTTCGGCGCTGGCCGTCAAATAGACTTTGTAAGGCGCATCCGCAAACACCACGGTGCCCATATCACGGCCATCAGTAACCAGCCCCGGCGCTTGCCGAAAATCCCGCTGACGTTGTAATAAAGCTGTTCGAACTGACGGAATCGCGGCAACTTTGGAAGCAGCGTTACCGGCCTGTTCACTGCGGATCAGCCGTGAGACATCCTGGCCATTTAATAAAACCGTCAATGCGTCCTGCGCTATCTGAAACGTCACCGGCAAATTGACCGCTAAATTGGCCAGTGCAATTTCATCCGCTAAATCGATGCCAGCCTGAAGCGCGGCTTGCGCGAGCACACGGTACAAAGCACCACTATCTAAATAATGCCAGCCTAATTTTGTTGCCATTCGTTGCGCCAGCGTCCCTTTTCCGGAGCCACTGGGGCCATCAATGGTTAAAACCGGTACTTCAGTCATCCATCGACTCAATCTGTAAACCAGCCGATTTCGCTAATGCAACAAAACCCGGAAATGAGGTCGCTACATTGGCACAATCGTTTATTTGAATGCTACCATCCGCCTGCAATGCCGCCATGGCAAAGGACATGGCAATACGGTGATCACCGTGACTGTCAACGTCACCACTGCCGATTACACCGCCCTGAATGACCATACCATCAGCTGTTGGCTGGGCATCAATGCCCAAGGTTTGCAGCCCATCAGCCATCACCTGAATACGATCACTTTCTTTAACGCGTAATTCTTCGGCACCGGTCAACACCGTTTCACCTTGTGCGCAGGCAGCAGCAATAAATATTGCCGGAAATTCATCTATGGCCAGCGGCACCTGATCTTTCGGGATATGAATGCCATGCAGTGGCGCATAACGTACCCGAATATCAGCAACCGGTTCACCACCGGTGATTTGCTCATTGCTCAGCGAGATATCGGCACCCATCTGCCGCAAGATATTGATAATGCCAATCCGTGTTGGATTAATGCCTATATGTTGCAAAGTAATATCTGAGTCCGGGGCAATCGCCGCACCGACCATAAAAAACGTTGCCGATGAAATATCGGCGGGCACATCAATCTTGGTACCGGTTAATTTGCCCCCTCCCCGAATACTGATTCGATTGCCACTCACTGTAACCGGATAACCCATGCCAGTTAACATCCGCTCGGTATGATCACGGGTTGGTGCCGGTTCGATAACACTGGTTTCACCATCGGCATACATACCGGCCAATAACAGACAAGATTTCACCTGCGCACTGGCCATCGGCAAAAGGTAATCAATGCCTGTTAACGTATTACCGCCATGAATGGTTAATGGCAGTTTGCCGTCATTTGAATCTATCTTTGCGCCCATTAATTGTAAAGGCTCAGTAACCCGTTGCATCGGTCGTTTCGATAAAGACGCATCACCGCTCATAGTGACTTCAAAGGTTTGTCCGGCTAATAAGCCACTTAACAAACGAATCGACGTGCCTGAATTACCCAGATTTACCTCTTTCTCTGGTGCTTTCAAGCCATGCATACCCACGCCATAAATGGTGACTTTGCCTTTATCCGGGCCGACAATTTTCACGCCCATGGCGCGAAAAGCCGCCAGGGTTGCCAGCGCATCTTCACCTTCCAGAAAGCCTGAAACGTCAGTGACACCCTCGGCCAGAGAACCCAGCATAATGCTGCGATGGGAAATCGACTTATCACCGGGCACCCGAAAACTGCCAATCAATTTGCCACCTGGCTGGACCATAAATTTCAAATTAGCTTGTTCACTCACGACCCGTTTTATGCTCCACTAAACTTCGCTGTTATCGGTTAAACCCGGCTCAGCAAAGCGGCTGTCACGGGCGCGTTTGGCCCGGCTGAAAAAATCAATTAAATAATCACCTTTGCCTTCTCGAATGGCTGCCTCAATTTTGTCGAGACCACCACGATACTGACGCAGTAATTCGAGGATCGCCTCGCGATTACCGAGACAAATATCCCGCCACATCACCGCATCGCTGGAGGCAATCCGTGAAAAATCCCGGAAACCACCGGCGGCATACCGTAATACTTCTTCGCAATCATTACGCTCAGCCAGCATCCCCACCAGATTAAACGCCAACACATGTGGTAAATGGCTGGTCGCCGCCAGCACAATATCGTGCTGCACGACATCCATGATCATCACTTGCGCGCCGGTCTGCTGCCACATTTTCTGAACTTGTTGGACAGCATCGGTATTAGTCTCAGCCGTTGGTGTTAATACCACACGATGCGCTTCATAGAGCTCCGCAAACGCTGCTGACGGACCGCTTTTTTCGGTACCGGCAATCGGATGGCCCGGCACAAAATTGGTAAAGTGCGAGGCCAGTGTTGCTTTGGCTGCATCAATCACC
>JAVVFF010000148.1:0-4822 GCA_032250995.1 Methylophaga sp.
GATTGTTTGGTCAATAGCCAGCGCGCCAGCATCCGGCTGCCACCAATCATTATCAGCAATACAGCCGCATTAATGCCATAAACCGTTCTCGGCACCACACCAGCATGCGCCTGTGCCAATACCACCAGCATCATCAACAATAATGTGTAAAGCAAAATTGCTTTCAAGATCGCCCACAAAGCATCCATGCCAATGTAGCGGATCACCGCCCAGTTATAAACCGAACTTGACAAAAATCGGGATCGCCAAAACCGGTGCGGCCAAAAACAGCCACCATTGCTGCTGCGGGGGAATAAAAAAGGTGCTGAGACGTAAAGAAAAAGCCAGCCATAAAGCCAGCATTACTGCCAGATAATCAACGCTGACCGTGATAAGACGTTTAACCGGCCGGGGTCGCGATAAAAACCAGGTATTTAAACCAGAAAAAATACTGCGCACAATAAGTGTCTTTCCTTAGCTCAACAACGCTGGATTATCGCAGTATGGCAACTATCAAACAAACTTAAGATAGTTTTATTGAATAACGTTTTTGTCAGCTTAATCACAATTTTAAAATATTAAAATGATGAAACGGCACATTATCGTAGCAACCGCTCCTCCTGATTGAGCTGTTTGACCCAAAAAGCGATTTCCGCTTCTTCATCGGCAGGAATAATCAGAATCGGTTTTGAATCTTTGCCGTGGATCGTTTGGTTATGCTGAGCATTGCAAGCAAGATCTAGTTTAAAGCCAATAAAATCCAGCGACGCAATAATTTGCTGACGAATGCGCTCAGCATGCTCACCAATGCCACCGGTAAAAACAATGGCATCCAATCCACCAAATTGGGCAGCATAAGCGCCTATCGCAGCGCGCACCTGATCACAAAAATATCCCACCGCAAAAGTGGCTTGCTCAGACTCACTTTTAAGTAATGTCTGCATATCACCGCTTTCACCCTCTGACAGGGCCAGTAAGCCCATTTGATGAAATGTCACTTGCGTCAGCTGTTCCAGGGACATTTGCTTGGCAAGCGCGAGCATCACGCCCGGATCCAGATCACCACTCCGGGTTGCCATCGGAATACCGCCAGCAGGCGTATAACCCATGGATGTCGCAACTGATGTTAAGTTTTGCAACATACACAGGCTGGCACCACTGCCAAGGTGAGCAATAAGCACATTTTTAAAAGCGACTTCGCCCAATAAATCCGGCAGTTTTTGGGCAATATGCGCGTAATTAATGCCATGAAAACCATAACGCCGCAGGCCATATTTTTTGTCGATCGGCAAACGTGACGACGATTCAGGCAAACTGCGATGAAAGGCAGTATCAAAGCAGGCAAATTGCGGCGCCTTAAACTGCTGCTGAAAAAATTGCACACCGTGAATATTCGCCGGCATATGTAACGGTGCTAAATAAGCAATATCCTGCAAGCGGGTAAGTTCATGAGCATCTAATAATCTGGCCGGGTCCTCACAGTCACCGCCATGCACAAACCGATGGCCAATGGCATCAATCTGATAGACCGAAAAAAAATCGCGTAACTTTTCAAGCGCCGCCGGCAAGGCCTGTTCCGACTTATTTTGGCTAAACTGATAATGCTGATCTATACGGCCGCCGTCGCTTAAAAAAAGACAGGCTTTTAAGCTCGACGAGCCGCAGTTTAAAGTCAGAATATTCACGGGCTGCTCACCTCAAAAAACCAGTTTATTCTGCTATTTTCGCGTATGACCAGCTCCAATCTTCCAGCTCCGGCACATCAATACCGTATTGATAAGCATGATCCAATGCTGCCTGCTGTTTATTACGAACATCCGTACTGACTTCATCCGCATTTGGCAGCGATGGCACATAATGCAATACATCAAGCACCAGACTGAAGCGGTCGATACGATTATTGATGGCCAACTCCAGCGGCGTATTGATATTACCCTTTTCGATGTAACCCCGAACGTGCATATGTTTATGGCCATTACGGCGATAGGCCAATCGGTGAATCAGATAAGGGTAGCCATGGAAGTTAAATAAGATGGGCGACTCAGTGGCAAACAGCGCATCAAAATCGGCATCACTTAAACCATGCGGATGTTGGAAATCAGGCGTGAGCCGATATAAATCCACGACATTGATATAGCGGATTTTCAGTTCCGGGAAATACCCATGCAGCAACCCCACCGCCGCCAGCGCTTCTTTGGTGGTGACATCACCGGCACTGGCAATCACGACATCGGGATTACCATCATCATTGATGCTGGCCCAGTCCCAACGATCCAGGCCTTTTCGGCAATGTTCACGGGCAGCTTCCAACGACAAGTACTGTAAGTGTTTTTGCTTATCGCAAACGATCACGTTGATGTAATCATGGCTTTTCAGGCAATGCTCCGCCGTTGCCAGTAAGGTGTTCACATCGGGCGGTAAGTAAATCCGCGTAACTTCAGGGCTTTTATTCACCACCACATCCAAAAAGCCGGGATCCTGATGGGTAAAGCCATTGTGATCTTGCCGCCACACCGTTGATGTCAGTAGCAAGTTCAGCGAAGGTACCGGCCCGCGCCAGGCAAATTGCCGCGACATGGCAAGCCATTTGGCATGCTGATTAAACATTGAATCAATGACATGCACAAAAGCTTCATAGGTCGAGAAGAAACCATGTCGGCCCGTTAACAAATAGCCTTCCAGCCAGCCTTCCAGTGTATGTTCAGACAGCATTTCCATGACCCGGCCATCAGCTGCCAGCTCACCGCCATCGGCATCTTCTGGCAAATATTCGGCCAGCCAGGTTTTTTTGCTGACTTTGTAAATATCATCGAGCTTATTAGAGCTGTTTTCATCCGGGCCAAATACCCGGAAGTTTCGCTTATTTTGTTGCATGACTTTGGCCAAAAACTTACCCAGCGGCCGGGTATTTTCAGCATAACGTGCTGCAGGATTGCTGACCTTTTCTGCAAATTCAGCGGTATCGGGTAACAGCAAATCCTGACTTAACGCACCATGCACATGCGGGCTGGCGCTCATCCGTTTATCACCTTTTGGCGCCAGTGCTTTTAATGCCGGTATCAGTTGACCTTGCGCATCAAACAGCTGATCTGGTGCATAACTTTTCAGCCAGTCTTCCAGTTGCGTCAGATGATCCGGATTATCACGCACATTGCCGAGCGGCACCTGATGCGCGCGCCAGGTGCCTTCGACTTTTTTGCCATCTACTTCAGCAGGGCCGGTCCAGCCTTTGGGCGTTCGTAAAATAATCATCGGCCAATGCTGACGCGTCGCTTTACCCGATTGCCGGGCCTGTTTTTGCAGTGTCTTAATCTGCTCAACACACTGATCAACCGTCTCTGCCATTTGCTGATGCATGCGATTGGGATCATCGCCTTCAACAAAAAAAGGCGCCCAGCCATAGCCCTCAAACAAGGCTTTTAATTCTTCATGGGGAATGCGTGACAGTAAGGTCGGGTTATTAATTTTGTAGCCGTTCAGATTCAGAATCGGCAAAACCGCCCCATCCGTTATCGGGTTTAAAAATTTATTGGAATGCCAGGACGTTGCCAGTGCGCCGGTTTCTGCTTCGCCATCACCAACGACCACCGTGACGATAAGATCCGGATTATCAAAAGCCGCGCCAAACGCATGGCTGACGCTGTAACCCAATTCACCACCTTCATGAATCGAGCCCGGCGTTTCCGGTGTGCAATGACTGCCTATGCCACCGGGAAATGAAAACTGCTTGAAAAACTGCTGTAACCCTTGGGCGTCTTCAGTCATGTCGGGGTAAATCTCAGAATAAGTGCCTTCCAGATAAACCGGTGCCAACACACCGGGCGCGCCATGGCCGGGGCCTGCTAAAAATATACAGTCAAGGTCATACTTATTAATAACCCGATTGATATGCACATAACTGAAACTCAACGCCGGACTGCTGCCCCAGTGACCAATCAAACGCCGCTTGATATGCTCTGGCTTCAGCGGTGTTTTTAATAAAGGATTGTCTTGCAGGTAAATCATGCCGGCGGCCAAATAATTACAGGCCTGCCAATATTGGTGCAGCGACTGTAACGCTGTTGAATCTATTTTATTCATGGTCTATACACCTTTGTTTGCTAGCGTCTGACGATAACATCCTTAAATATCAGCTTTATATTACCTGACAGACATGGGCATTGTGATTACAACACAACAGAAGAATTTGTCGTGTATGAGGATTTATCCAAATGTGACGGGACAGTTAAACTCAGTGGACTGCAAAAGACGCCATCTTAAAACGGATGCTTTGCTAAACGTTCAGGTGTTACCTTAGACAGGCGAGATTGCCATGCCAACGAAGCAGGTAACCAACGTGTTGTCAGTAGCAATATTAGGGAATGAAAATGAACGATAAATCAGCACCTCAGTCAGTTTCTTCTGCTTTATTTGCACTTGCTTTTCGGCCGCTATTTCTGGGCGCGGCAGCACTCAGTGTTTTATCACTGCTGATTTGGGGATTGGCACTGTCCGGATGGCAATTCAAACCCTATGGTGGTGTGCATTTTGGCATGGCCATGAAATGTTGTTTGGCTTTGTCGGTGCTGTCATCGTCGGCTTCTTGCTCACTGCCGTGCAAAGCTGGACGGGGCTGCGTTCCGTTAATGGCCGGCCGCTGATGTATTTGCTGTTGTTATGGCTGGCTGCCAGAGTGCTGATGGCCGTACCGATCGTGCCAGAAATGCTTATCGTGTTTGTCGATCTGCTGTTTTTCCCGGCCGCAGCAATGTTTTTATTTATTCCCCTGCTGGTTCGTAACCAGACACGTAATTAACCTGAGATCTGCTTAAGCAATCACCATAGCATTACGTTCTACGTCAGT
>JAVVFF010000149.1:0-4640 GCA_032250995.1 Methylophaga sp.
GACCAACAATATGCAGCAGGCCGATACCGGCACCAAGATGATTCATCTTGGTAAAAATACCAGTTCAACCATAATTTCTAAAGGGATTTCAGCTGGCCTTTCATCGAATGCTTACCGTGGCTTGGTTCGCATTGGTCCAAATGCTGAAAATGCGCGTAATCACACCGAATGCGATTCATTGCTGCTGGGTGATAAATGTGCAGCGCATACCTTTCCGTATATTGAAGTGAAAAACCCAAGCGCCAAAGTTGAGCATGAGGCATCCACTTCAAAAATTAGTGAAGATCAGCTGTTTTATTGCCAACAGCGCGGCCTGGATGTTGAAGATGCGGTCTCGATGATCGTCAACGGTTTCTGCAAAAAGGTTATCCGTGAATTGCCGATGGAATTTGCCGTAGAAGCACAAAACCTATTGGGGCTGTCGCTGGAAGGCTCGGTCGGTTAAACCAGACAACAAATATGAATTAGACAGAGTTAACAAATATGAAAATATTAGAAATCAAAAATTTACATGCCAGCATCGATGGTACAGAAATTCTGCGCGGTATCGATTTGACCGTAGATGCCGGTGAAGTGCATGCCATTATGGGCCCTAATGGTGCCGGTAAAAGCACGCTTTCCAATGTATTGGCTGGCCGTGAAGGTTATGACATTACTGAAGGCGAAATTATTTACAAAGGCGAAAACCTGTTGGCACTGGCACCTGAAGATCGGGCGCAGCGCGGCGTGTTTCTGGCGTTTCAATATCCGGTAGAAATTCCCGGCGTCAGCAATATTTACCTGTTAAAAGCCGCATTGAATGCGGTGCGTAAATATCAGGGCCTAGAAGAATTAGATGCAATCGATTTTCTCACGCTGGTGCGCAGTAAACTGGAACTGGTTCAAATGGACGAGCAATTTTTACACCGCAGCGTCAATGAAGGTTTTTCCGGCGGTGAGAAAAAACGTAACGAAATTTTGCAAATGGCGCTATTGGAACCAACGCTGGCAATTCTGGATGAAACCGATTCCGGCTTGGATATCGATGCGTTAAAAGTCGTTTCAGAAGGCGTTAACGCGCTGCGTAATTCCGATCGCTCCATTGTTATGATTACCCATTACCAGCGACTGCTCGATTATATCGTCCCGGATTTTGTACATGTCTTGTCAGAAGGCCGGATCATTAAATCAGGTGATAAAAACCTTGCCAAAGAGTTGGAAAAATCTGGCTATAGCTGGGCCAAAGAATCAGTAGGCTTGCCGGCATGAAACAGTTGATGGAATTTCATACTGACTTTATCTCGGTCGCTGAAATGCGCCGAGAAAACGGTTTGCCTGATGAAACCTGGCGGCGGTTACGAAAACTCGGTCAGGAGCAGTTTGTGCAAAAAGGTCTGCCGGGCAAAAAAGACGAAGACTGGAAATACACCAGCTTGTGGGCTTTTTCTCAGCAAGCGTTTAACCATGATGTTGCCCAGCCGGGTCATGTGGTGGTTAGTGACTGGCAATTACTTAATGATGCTTATCAATTAGTGATTGTTGATGGCCACGTTGATTTTACGGCATCCAGTCTTACCGGCTTGCCGGAAGGGGTGACGGTTAAACCGTTATCGCAAAGTCTGGAGCAGGTGGCGCCCCATTTAAACCAGCAGATTGATCTGGAAAAAACTGGCTTTAACGCCCTTAACACGATGCTGATGAGCGAGGGTGTGTTCATTCATGTCGCCGCCGGTGTCAAACTGAAAAAACCAATCGAATTATTGGTCGTCAATTCCGGTGTTACCGAAGATTTGGCGGTGCATTTGCGTAATGTTGTGGTGCTCGAAGCCGCTGTACAGGCAAGCTTTATTGAAATATATGCCAGTAAAGAGGGTATCACGGGTTTGACCGATGTGATTACCGAAATAAACCTCGCTGAATCAGCGGAATTATTTCACTACAAATTTCAGCGTGAATCATTAACGCATTTTCATGTCGCGACCATGGCAGCGAAACAAGCTGCCAGCAGTCGATGGCATAACCACAATATTTCGTTGGGCGCGCAATTGGCGCGCAATGATATTCATAGCGAACTATTGGGCGAACAATCACATGTCACCATGAATGGCTTGTATTTGGTGGATGGTCAACAGCATGTTGATAATCACAGCCGCATTGACCATGTCGTGCCGAATACTACCAGTGATGAGTTATACAAAGGTGTGCTGGATGGTAAGAGCCATGCGGTATTTAACGGCAAAGTGATGGTCTATAAATACGCACAGAAAACCGATGCCAATCAGGCGAATAAAAATCTGTTGCTGTCACGTGGCTGCGAAATCGACAGCAAACCAGAAATGGAAATTTATGCTGATGATGTTAAATGTGGTCATGGCAGTGCCGTTGGTCAGATTGATGAATCTGCATTATTTTTCCTGCGAACACGTGGTCTGAGTGAGACCAGCGCCCGCAGTTTACTGACCTTTGCCTTTGCGGCCGATGTTATCCAACGCATTGAAGATCCAGCGATCCGTGATGCCATCACTGGTGTTATTGAACAGCGTTTGCCGAGAAGTTGAGGGCTATGTCTGCATTAAATTTACAATCGATTCGTGCTGACTTTCCTATCCTGTATCAGGATGTGAATGGTTATCCTTTGGTCTATCTGGATAATGCGGCCAGCAGTCAAAAGCCGCTGCAAGTCATTGATAAAATTAGTGAGTATTATCATCATGATAATGCCAATATTCACCGCGGTGTGCATAAGCTCAGCCAGCGGGCTACGGATGCCTATGAATTGGCACGTAGCAAAGTGCGGCAATTTATCAATGCTAAATCGGATAAAGAAACTATCTTTACCCGGGGCGCCACAGAAGCAGTCAATCTGGTCGCCCAGAGTTATCTGCGGCCTATACTCAAAGCCGGCGATGAAATCCTGATTTCGCATCTCGAACATCACGCCAATATCGTGCCTTGGCAGATTTTGTGTGAGCAGACCGGTGCTAAATTAAAAGTCATTCCTATGACCCAAGCCGGTGAATTGGATTTGATCGATTTTGACGCCATGCTAACTGACAAAACCAAATTGCTGGCCGTCGGACAGGTGTCTAATGCGTTAGGCACTATCAACCCGGTCAAAATGATGACTGCCAAAGCCCATGCCAAAGGCATTGCCGTGTTGATTGACGGTGCGCAGGCCGTGCCGCATATGCAGATTGATGTGCAGGATCTGGACTGCGATTTTTATGTGTTTTCCGGCCATAAGATGTTTGCACCGACCGGTATCGGTGCGCTCTACGGCCGTGAAGAATTATTGAATGCCATGCCGCCCTATCAGGGCGGTGGCGATATGATTTTGTCAGTCAGTTTCGACAAAACGGTTTATAACGAACTGCCGTATAAATTTGAAGCCGGCACACCGCATATTGCCGGCGCCATTGGTTTGGGCGCCGCAATCGATTATATGTGGGCGGTGGGCATTGATAATATCGCTGCTCAGGAACACCACTTGCTGGAATTGGCGACTGCCAAAATTAATGGATTGTCCGGTGTGGAAATTATTGGCACGGCCAAAGACAAAGCTGCGGTGATTTCTTTTATGATTGATGGCGTGCATCCGCATGATGTCGGTACCATTTTTGATCAACGCGGCGTAGCAATCCGCACAGGACATCACTGCGCGCAGCCGGTGATGGAATTTTATAACATTCCGGCCACCGCCCGCGCTTCATTTGCGTTTTATAACAATGATGATGATGTCGATGCATTGATCAAAGCCATTATTAAAACACAGGAGCTATTTGCCTGATGAGCGATTTACGCGATCTCTACCAACAGGTGATCATGGATCACAATAAAAATCCGCGTAACTTTCGTGAGATTGACGATGCCAACCATTTTGCCCACGGCAATAATCCTTTGTGTGGTGACAAACTGGTGGTGTATTTAAAACTGGAAGACAACAAAATCGTTGATGTCAGTTTTACCGGCAGCGGCTGTGCGATTTCCAAAGCGTCTGCATCACTGATGACTGAAGCTTTAAAGGGCAAAACGGTTGCCGAAGCGGATGCGATTTACGACCAAGTGCATAAAGTCATGACCGGTGAACCAAGCGAACGCGACTTGTTGGGCAAACTGGAAGTGCTCAGTGGTGTCAAAGAGTTCCCCGCACGGGTAAAATGCGCCACGCTGTCTTGGCATACCGCGCATGCTGCTATGGACAGTGATCACGATATTTCGATTAGCACAGAGTAAGCTTATGAATGAAAATGCAGTACAACCTTTTACCGCTGAAGATCTGAAAGAAGACGTGATTGAGATGCTGAAAACCATCTATGATCCGGAAATTCCGGTCAATATTTACGAACTGGGGCTAATTTATACGATTGATGTTAGCGACTCTGGCAATGTGGTTATCAAAATGACTCTGACCGCACCAGGTTGCCCGGTGGCGCAAACGTTTCCTGGTGATGTTGAAGGTAAAATAGGCACCATTGCTGGTGTTAATAAAGTGCATGTTGAGCTAGTCTGGGATCCCCCCTGGAGCCGTGAATTGATGTCTGAAGCTGCCCAATTGCAACTTGGTATGTTCTAAGATTTTTGTAAAAAAACCAAAACCCGCTTCTAGCGCAATGCAGTTCACTTAAGCGGTGATGCCTTGTAATTGATGGGATAGCGGGTCT
>JAVVFF010000011.1:0-26959 GCA_032250995.1 Methylophaga sp.
GCAGTTCTGCATTGATGTTCTTTCAGAAAAATAGGCTTTTTTGTTTTATTTAAATTACCATCAAGCAAGGGACTTTACTGCACCGACATGATGTAAAAAAATTGTTAATACAACAGACAAATATTGGAGGTACCAATCTTAATATCATCGTTGCAAGACAATAAACTTAGATATTCTGAAAAGAACATTAAATTTTGTGTGGCAACTAGAATTTGTAAATCGTCACCCATAACGCTAATCACTAATTTTTTTGTTGATCAACGGGGGCATTTCAGCACATTATTACCAGATGACTGACACAGCAGAATATAATACCAACGAAGTGAGAAACGTCTTTTTCGTCTCTGATCGTACCGGTTTAACCGCGGAATCCTATGGGAAATGCCTGTTGGCGCAATTTCCGAATATCGAATTTGAAACCATTACCCTGGCGTTTGTCGATACCACTGAAAAAGCCGAATCTGCGCGCGCACAAATCAATGCACTGAGTGCCCAGTCAGAATATCAGCCTTTAGTATTCAGTACGCTGGTTAAAGATGAGTCACAATTTATAATTGAAAATTGTGACGGTTATGTGATCAGTTTGTTTCACAGCTTTATTGGCTCGATGGAAAATTTTCTGGGGCTGCAATCGTCTCAAAAACAAGGTGTATCACGGATTTCTATAAGTGATACCACTTATCAATTACGTCTGGATGCCATTGATTATGCTTTGACCCATGATGACGGGATCCGGCCGGATCAATATGAGGAAGCGGATGTGATTCTGGTCGGTGTATCACGTTGTGGTAAAACCCCGACCAGTTTGTATTTAGCAATGAACTTTTCACTGAAAGTGGCCAACTACCCGTTGACAGTTGAAGATCTGGAAGCTGAGCAATTACCGGATTATCTGTTAGTTCATCAGCATAAGCTGGCAGGTCTGACTATTAAACCTGTCCCGTTAAGTCGTATTCGTCGTCAACGGCGACCGGATAGTAATTATTCTTCATTAGAAATCTGTCAGGCCGAGTTGAACAAGGCAATGTCAATGTTTGAAAAGGTGGACATTCCAGTTTTTGATACCACCAATACCTCTATTGAAGAAATATCTAGTCGCGTAGTGCGTGCGCTGGGTCTGGCTCGAGAACGCATCCGCGAATCGACAATTACATTTAATAAATTCAAAAAAACAAGGTAGTAATCATGACCGAATATGTTATTTCTCTTGAAAAATTATGCATGGAGGATGTCAATAGAGTAGGTGGCAAAAATGCTTCGCTGGGCGAAATGTTGCAAAACCTCGCGCCGCTGGGCGTTGCGGTGCCCGGTGGCTTTGCCACTACCGCCGATGCCTACCGTGAATTCTTGTTGCATGACGGCTTACAGGGACAAATTAACGATGCCTTGCGCGAGTTGGATATTGAAGATGTCACCGCGCTGCAAAAAACCGGTCAGCAGATCCGTGATTGGATCATGAGTATTCCGTTCCCGGTAGCAATGGAAGCGGCCATTGATGATGCTTATCAAGCTTTAGAAAAAGAATATGGTACGGAAACCAGTTGGGCGGTACGTTCTTCAGCGACTGCTGAAGATTTACCGGATGCCTCATTTGCTGGTCAGCAGGAAACCTTTCTGAATGTTGCCGGGCTTGCTAATATCAAAAAAGCTATCCGCGAAGTGTTTGCCTCATTATTTAATGATCGTGCGATTGCCTATCGTGAACATCAGGGCTTTGATCACAGTGAAGTTGCCTTGTCAGCCGGTATCCAAAAAATGGTGCGTTCGGATCTGGCCAGTGCCGGTGTTGCATTTTCATTGGATACCGAGAGTGGTTTCCGCGATGTGGTATTTGTCACCGGCAGCTATGGCCTGGGTGAAATGGTGGTGCAGGGCGCGGTGAATCCCGATGAATTTTATGTGCATAAAAGTACTTTAAAAGCGGGCCGGCCATCAGTTTTGCGGCGGACATTAGGCCAAAAAGCGCTGCAAATGGTTTATTCGGGCGATAGCAAATCACCAGTCAAAATCGTCGATGTTGACGAAGATGCCCGGCTGCATTTTTGCCTGAGTGATGCTGAAATTGAAGCCTTATCAAAAATGGTTGTCACCATTGAGCAACACTACCAGCGGCCGATGGATGTGGAATGGGCTAAAGATGGTAATGACGGCCGTATTTATATTGTTCAGGCACGCCCGGAAACCGTGCAAAGTCAGGATAAAAACGTTACCGAACAATTTATCCTCAAACAGCAGAGTAAAATTCTGGTCACTGGTCGTGCCATTGGCCGCAAAATTGGCCAGGGCAAAGTGCGGGTGCTGAACAGTCTGGATCAGATGGATAAATTCCAGGTTGGTGACGTGTTGCTGACTGATATGACCGATCCCGATTGGGAACCGATTATGAAACGGGCTTCAGCGATTATCACTAATCGTGGTGGCCGTACTTGTCATGCGGCGATTATCGCGCGTGAGCTCGGTATTCCAGCGGTTGTTGGTTGTGGTGATGCTACGGAAAAAGTTAAAGAAGGTGATAACGTTACCGTTTCCTGTGCCCAGGGTGATGTCGGTGAAATTTATAACGGTATTCTCGAGTTTGAACACCGTATTGAATCACTGGATGAAATGCCGGAACTACCGGTAAAAATCATGATGAACGTCGGTAACCCGGATCGGGCCTTTAGTTTTGCCCAGTTGCCGCATCGCGGTGTCGGTCTGGCGCGGCTGGAATTTATCATTAACAATATGATCGGTATTCACCCAAAAGCGTTGATGGATCCCTCTCAGATGGATGCCGATATTCAGCAGATCATCAAAGAACGTACCACCGCTTATGGCGATCCGGTAGAATTTTATATCAGCCGTATTGCTGAAGGTGTCTCAACTATTGCCGCGGCGTTTTATCCGCAAACGGTTATCGTCCGGATGTCGGATTTTAAATCGAACGAATATGCCAATCTGATTGGTGGTACCCAGTTTGAACCACATGAAGAAAACCCGATGATTGGTTTTCGCGGTGCCTGCCGTTATAGCTCGGCAGATTTTGCCGATTGTTTTAAGTTGGAAGTCGAAGCCATGAAACGGGTTCGTGACGAAATGGGCCTGACCAATGTTGAGCTGATGATCCCGTTTGTGCGGACGCTGGCCGAAGCCGAATCGGTGGTGAATTTGCTTAAAGAAAACGGCCTGGAACGTGGCAAAAATGGCCTGCGTTTAATCATGATGTGTGAATTACCTTCCAATGCAGTATTGGCTAAAGAATTTCTGGAATTCTTCGATGGCTTCTCAATCGGCTCCAACGATATGACCCAATTAACACTGGGGCTCGATCGGGATTCGGCGTTAGTTGCCGGTTCTTTCGATGAACGTGATCCTGCCGTATTGGCAATGCTTGAAATGGCCATTAACGCCTGCCGGACTGCCGGTAAATATGTCGGTATTTGCGGTCAGGGGCCTTCAGACCATCCGGATTTTGCCGAATGGTTGCTGGATCGTGGCATCAGCAGTATTTCTCTGAATCCGGACACCGTGGTCAGTACCTGGCAGCGCCTGTCAAAACATTAGTAGAGGTAAGGCTGTAGTATCTGCTAAGATCTTGCAGTTGAAAAGCGGCAATAAATCAAAAAGCCGTTTAAAACCAATTATGTCGGGGCATGGCGCAGCCTGGTAGCGCACTTGCCTGGGGGGCAAGGGGTCACAGGTTCGAATCCTGTTGTCCCGACCATTATTAAATTGAAATGACGCCTTACGGGGCGTCATTTTGTTTCTGAGCCGCTAAAAACGGAGTTAGCCATGAAATTCAATCAACTTGGCCACAGTGACTTAAAAGTCAGTGCAATCTGTCTCGGCACGATGACTTATGGTGAGCAGAACACGCAGGCAGAAGGTTTTGAGCAGTTGGATTTTGCTGTTTCGCAAGGCATCAACTTTGTTGATACGGCCGAGTTATATGCAATTCCACCAAAGACCGAAACCTATGGCGCCACGGAAGTTATTATCGGTAACTGGTTAAAACAGCGCGGTCGCCGTGATGATCTGATTCTGGCCAGCAAAATAGCCGGACCGGGCCCGGATTGGGTCCCGCATATCCGCGGCGGTCGTAGCCGCTTTGATGCCGCGAATATTGAGAAAGCTCTACATGACAGTTTAGCCAGACTGCAAACGGATTATCTGGATTTATATCAATTACACTGGCCGGAGCGGCAGACCAATTATTTCGGCAAATTGGGTTTTCAGGAGCCGGCTGATGAAACAGTGATGACACCCGTTACAGAAACGTTGCTGGCGCTGAAAAAGCATATTGACGCCGGTAAAATTCGTTATATCGGTTTGTCCAATGAAACCCCGTGGGGCATTATGCAATTTATCAGTGTTGCTAAACAGCTTGATTTGCCGCTGATCGTTTCAGTACAAAATCCCTACAGTTTAATAAATCGCAGTTATGAAGTGGGCTGTGCGGAAATCAGTTTTCGTGAGCAGGTCAGTCTGTTGTCTTATTCACCATTAGGTTTTGGTGTGTTATCCGGTAAATATCTTGACAATAATGCGCCCGCTGATGCCCGGTTAAATTTATGGCCGCATTATGCCCGTTACAGCAACGATCAAGCGGTATCTGCCACCAGAGCTTACGTCGAATTGGCCAAAGAGTTTGATCTGGTTCCATCACAAATGGCTTTGGCGTATGTCAACAGCCGGCCGTTTAATGCTGCAACCATTATCGGCGCAACGTCGATGACACAATTACAAACCAATATTGCTAGTAGCGAACTGGCCCTGTCGGCTGAATTGCTGGAACGTATCGAGATGATTCATCAGCAGCAACCCAATCCGGCACCCTGAGATTATCGTTTTTCGTGGCGATCCAGCAGGCCAATATCCAGCACTGGTGAGGCATCCAGATGCTGGGCATCCATCATTTGTGCCACCCGTTTTAATGACGAAATTATCATCGTCTGTTCCCATTCCTGAAGTTTGCTGAATTCACGGGTAAAACGATCCTGTAACGGAATAGGGGCGTCTTTGAGCATCTCCAGCGCGGCATCGGTCAGGTAAGCATGCACTTTGCGTTTATCTGATTGGGATCGTTTACGAAACACCAATTGCCGTTTTTCCAGACGGTCCAAAATGGTGGTCACCGTCGCCTGACTCAAACTCATATCTGCCGCCAGTTCACCGATGGTTACCTGGCCCTTGTCACGTAAAGTCTGTAGTAGCAGAATTTGCGGCGCCGTCAGGCTGGTGGTCTTGGCAAGATATTTGGAATGTAGATCAGTTGCTCGGATCACACGGCGCAGGGCGACCAGTACTTCTTCAATATGATTCAACAAATGTTCCTTTTGCGAGTGACTGAGACCCAGATCATCAATCTGTTCAGTATTAAGTGATATTTGACTTAGCATATTGTCCCATTTTCTGATGATAACGTTACATTTGCTTACCGTCTGCAGCGTAAGCCCCGGCCAGCTGGTTGCTCTGTCACCTTAACGACATCTGATGACATTAAGCTATTAAAACAGACTTGGATTTTAATAATGTTTAGTGTACTATACATTTAAATTGAATGCTAACCTGCTAAAAGCAATAAAAACCTCATAAATAATCAATTTAGCTATATAATCTTTAATAAATCCAATCGTTCTATAAACAATAGAGTTGAATTTAAACATGACACAACCACAAGTCAAGGCTCTGGATATCACGCTAACCACTCCGGAAGCCGAAATGGGGGCTGACGTATATCAATTGATAGCCAACTGTCCGCCGCTCGACACTAATTCAATGTATTGCAATCTATTGCAAACCAGTCATTTCGCCGAGACCTCCGTTGCCGCATTACTTGATGGTGCTGTCGTTGGTTTTATTTCAGGTTATCGGATCCCCAAACAACCCAACAGCTTATTTATATGGCAGGTAGCTGTGGGTGAACAAGCCCGCGGTCAGGGCCTTGCAACCCGCATGCTAAAAGCCATCCTTGGCCGTCCGGAAAATCAGGATATCAAGCGTATCGAAACCACTATTACGGAAGATAACAAAGCTTCGTGGGCTTTATTTGAAGGATTGGCCCGCAAGCTCGATACCCAGATTTCCAGCAACGTCTTTTTTGATAAAGACCGCCACTTTGCCGGCCAGCACAAAACTGAAATGCTGGTCAAAGTTGGCCCTTTCAAAGCTATTCAAGCCTGATCACTGGTCAGGTTTACCCGAGATTATTAACAGGAGAGAAATATGAAAATTTTTGACGAAATCGAATCGGAAGTTCGCTCGTATGCCAGGGCGTTTCCACGGGTATTTGACCGGGCGCAAGGTGAGCATATTTATGATCTGGAAGGTAATGAATATATTGACTTTTTGGCCGGTGCGGGCTCTCTCAATTATGGTCATAATCACCCGCTGCTTAAAAAGAAACTGCTGGAATACATTGAAAATGATGGTATCACTCAGGGCCTTGATTTACACAGTCGCGCCAAAGGCGAGTTTTTAGAAAGTTTTAATGAAAACATTTTAAAGCCACGTAACCTTGAATATATCGTCATGTTTACTGGTCCAACCGGCACCAACGCCGTCGAAGCGGCGCTGAAAATTGCCCGCAAAAAAACCGGTCGTGAAAATATCATTTCATTTACTAACGGCTGGCATGGACAAAGCTTAGGTGCCTTATCTGTGACTGGTAACGCTAAACATCGTGGCGGTGCGGGTATTGCCTTGCATGGCTCAACCCGTATTCCTTATGACGGTTACTTGGGCGATGATTTTGATACCACTAATTTGTTAGACAAAATGCTGTCGGATTCCAGCAGCGGTGTGGATAAACCTGCAGCCGTAATTGTTGAAACCGTTCAGGGTGAAGGCGGTATTAATGCAGCTTCAATGGGCTGGTTAAAAAGCCTTTCTGAAATTTGTAAACGCCATGATGTGTTGTTGATTATTGACGATATTCAGGCGGGTTGTGGCCGTACCGGCACTTTCTTTAGCTTCGAAGAAGCCGGGCTCTACCCAGATATCGTCACGCTGTCGAAATCTTTAAGTGGTTATGGCCTGCCATTTGCCGTGGTGCTAATGAAACCGGAAGTCGATCAGTGGTCACCGGGTGAACATAACGGTACCTTCCGTGGTAATAATCATGCGTTTGTTACCGCCAAAGCTGCCATAGACCATTTCTGGAAAGATGACAAATTTGCCAAAGAAATCCAGCGTAAAGGCCAATATATTGCCGATCGGGTTGATTCAATTGTTGCCAAATATGGTGAAGGTAACTTTAACTCTCATGGCCGGGGGATGTTCCGTGGCATTAACTGCGTGAGCGGTGAGCTTGCGGGCAAAATCACTCACAGATGTTTCCAAAAAGGCCTGATCATCGAAACCAGTGGCGCTGATGACCATGTCGTCAAATTCTTATGTCCATTAACGATCACCGATGAAAGCCTGAAAAAAGGCATCGATATTCTGGAAGAGGCCATCAAAGAGGTCTGTGCCAAAGTCGACAACATCCCAGAAGAAAAAGACTTTTTTGAAGGCGATTACTCGGTTAGTGATGAAGTTAACAAAGCTAACAGTCAATAAGCTTAACCCGCTGCTGCGGCCTGCGGGTCATCCGCTTTGCACATAATTAAAGGAGACAGTAATGATTGTCAGACAATTACAAGAAGCCGAAAAAACCAACCGTCGTATTACCTCACCAGATGGCAATTGGGAAAGTACCCGGATGCTGCTCAAAGACGACAACATGGGATACTCCTTCCATATCACGACTATTTTTGCCGGTGCTGACTTTCGTATGCATTACCAGAATCATCTGGAATCGGTTTATTGCATCAGTGGTGAGGGCGAAGTTGAAACCCTCGATGATGGTAAGGTTTACAAAATCACACCGGGTACGCTGTACAACCTTGATCAACATGATCGGCATGTGCTGCGGGCATTTAAAGAGCTGAAACTGGCCTGTGTATTTAATCCGCCATTAAATGGTAAAGAAGTACACAACGATGAAGGTGCTTATGAATTAGATGCCGAACCCGTCAGCGAGTAATCAGCATACTTACTTTTTTCTACAAGAGCGATTTATGACTTTTCATACCGTTGAAAAAATTGGCGGCACCTCAATGACTGATTATGTTGCGGTGCGCGACAATATCATTCTAAAACCTGTACATGATGCAGGCTTGTATCAGCGTATTTTTGTGGTGTCGGCTTATGGCGGCATTACCAATATGCTGCTGGAACACAAAAAAAATGGTCAGGCCGGTGTTTATGCCGAGTTTGCTAACAGTGTTAATGATGACAGCTGGCAGGAAGCTTTAGAAAAACTGAAAGCCGAAGTATTGTTAATCAACAAAAATATATTTGGTGAAACCAAGCTGGTCAGTGAGGCTGATGCTTTCATCATGGAACGTCTGGAGGATGCCGGACGGGTTTTAGCCGATCTGCAGCGCTTATGCCAGCATGGCCATTTTGCATTGGATCAGCATTTATCCACCGTCCGGGAAATGCTGGCTAGTATCGGCGAAGCGCACAGCGCTTGGAATACTGTGCAGTTGCTGAAACAGGATGGCATCAATGCAGTATTTGTCGATTTAACCGGCTGGCAAACTGATAAGCATATGTCGCTGGATACGCGCATTAAAAAAGCGTTCGTGGACATTGATTTGCAAACCCAGTTACCGATTGTCACCGGTTACGCGCACAGTGAAGTCGGCTTGATGTCGGCATTTGACCGTGGTTATAGCGAAATGACTTTTAGCCGTATTGCTGTGCTGACAGAAGCCGATGAAGCGATTATTCATAAAGAATTTCATTTAAGTAGTGCTGATCCACGCCTGGTCGGTGAAGACAATGCCGTGCCGATTGGCCGGACCAATTACGATGTTGCTGATCAGCTGGCGAATCTGGGAATGGAAGCGATTCATCCTAAAGCGGCAAAAGGCCTGCGTCAAAATAATATTCCATTGCGGGTGCGTAATACTTTTGAGCCGGAGCATGCCGGCACACTGATTACCAACGATTATGTCAGCAGCACGCCCTGCGTTGAAATCATTGCGGGATGTAAAGGTGTATTTGCTTTTGAGGTGTTTGATCAGGATATGGCCGGTAATATTCATCAGTATGATGGTGAAATTCTGGCGCAAATCCGTCGTTTTAAAGCACATATTATTTCGAAAGATATTAACGCCAATACGATTACCCATTATTTATCGACTAACCTGAAAACCATTCGCCGTATTCGTGATGCGCTGACTGAGATCTTCCCGGAAGCGGAAATTAATCAGCAGAAAGTATCGATTGTCTCCGCGATTGGCAGTGATATGAAAATCCCCGGCATTTTGGCGAAAACGGTGGCAGCGCTGGCTGAAAAAAACATCAGTGTGCTGGCCATGCATCAGTCGATGCGCCAGGTAGATATGCAGTTTATTATTGATGAAGATGATTATGCCGATGCTATTAAGAGCTTGCATAGTCACTTAGTTGAGATTCATGACCATGGACGGGCAATATGTCTGGCAGGCTGATTGGGCTGATATTTTTGTTGCTACCCATGTTGGCAAGTGCGGAAGAAACTGCGGAGCAAGTAGCACCGTTGCCAGATGCGCAGATTGCAGATTTTGACGCCGAGGTAACAGCGCTTAATGAACCGTTATATACGCCGTTTATCGAGCGTTATGTGTTAGACGAACTTAAGCAACTACGCACCGATACGGCGGCATTACGTCATGAAATGATTCAGCAGATCGTTGATCGGGAGATAAATGCGGTCGATAAAGCAATTAGTTATTCTACCAATACCGTCACTTATTTCTTCTATCTGATTGCCGGTGCGACATCGATTTTGGTACTGGTCGGCTGGACTTCCATCCGTGAGATCCGTGAGCGGGTGCATTCGCTAGCCGATGAAGAGATCTCTAAATTGGTCACCGAGTACGAACATCGTTTACATGCCATTGAGCAACAGCTTAATCAGAAAACTTTGCATATCGAGGAGAACCGAGAGGAAATTGAGCGTACTCAAGATTTACAGTCTTTATGGCTTCGAGCGGCGCAGGAACATAGTGCTGCACATAAAATTGGCATATATGACCAGATCCTGAAAATCAAACGTGATGACTGCGAGGCGCTAACCTATAAAGCCGATGCTGTGTTGGAATTAGGTGAGCCGCAGTGGGCATCAAATTTATGTCATCAGGCATTGTTGATCGATCCGGAAAATAGTCATGCTTTTTACCAGCTGGCTTGCAGTTATTCGGCGTTAGGTCAGCTGGAAGAAGCGTTGTATTATTTAAAAGAAGCGATTCAGCGCAGTGAAAGTTATCGCGATGAAATTACTCAAGATCCCGCATTAGATCCTTTGCAAGCACACCCTGGCTTGCAAAAAATCTTGTTTCCAAGCAGTGAATAAAAAAATTACTCAACGGTTTTCGCCGCTGAGTAATGCTTCTTTGATATTTTGACTGAACGGTTCATTACCAAACCAGATCCGAAAATAAATAGCAGCCAGTGATGCTGAATCCGCTTGGCTAAGCTGACGGTCATTTTTGCTCAAAATTAAACCGGATGCCTCAGACCAGCCGATATCATAGTGCTCGCCATCGGCGATGGCCTGATAACTGGCATTAAACGCAGCTAAATCAGCTTTAATTGTCTGATATTCAGTTGCATCAGTATTGCGTTTAATCAGCTCATCAGAAGATCTAATAAAATCTTCGCCATCAAAATTGCGCTCGTATTTAAACGTTAAATTTATCGGCTGTGAGGTCAATGAATCTGCTTTGACTACGGCACAATTTTCAGCGTACAAAGCCACATCACCGAGATTAAACAACATTTTTTTCATTGGTGTATGGGCACATAATTCAAGGTTCTGACCACCCAATTGATAGGTTTTAGCAAAATCTGCTGCCCATGCGGTAATGCTGAACGATGCCAAAATGGCCATTAAAATAGATTTCATAATTGACTCCGAATTTGTCTTAACCACAAGCCGATAACTGGTAAATGCTGATAAAAAGCATCAGCGCCATCCCAAAAATCCTGATGCAGGATAATTTCACCTTCTTCATTGAAGCGTAAATGCGTTATGCCGACAGAGTCGCTACTAATCGCTTTACCAAAAACCGAAAATTGCATATTCATTGACCAGCGAACATATACGTCGTTATTGCTGCGGGCAACATCATTGATAGTGACATTGATCGAATCTACCGTTTCGCCGGTCTGCTGCAGGTAATGGGTTAATGCGGGTTTGTCACGAATAGTGCGAAAGGTGTCGTTGAAATAAAAACGTTCAGCATAAACCGCATCGAGAATACCTGGCAGCGTGTCGTTTTGCAGATTGGCAAAAATTTCCCCGAAGGCTTTTACAGTGTTGTCATTTACCGCAAACGCCTCAGTATCTTCTAATGATTGTTGATAGGCTTGGTAATAAGCGGACTTGTTGGCAGATCCGCCACAGGCGTTGAGCACTGGCAAAATCACTAAGATGAGTAAGCTGCATTTCAGAAAATTCAAGACATACCCCAATATGGCTGTAATTAAACAGGGTTAAGTTAAACTGCCGGCTTGTGAAATTACAGTGAAAGTAAACGTAGGCTTAGTTTCACATACAATTCACGTTTGACGCTTTACATTGCACTCATTAATAAGAGTTTGCCAATGAAAGCAATTGTAAGATGGTTTGATAATGGTGGATCGCAGCCGCCGATCCGAACGGGCAGCCGCGAAATAGACTGGTTACGTATTATTCCGTTTATCGCTTTACATTTAGCTTGTTTGGCCGTTTTCTGGGTAGGTGTGTCGGCGGTTGCAGTAATGATGGCAGTTGTCTTATACCTACTTAGAATGTTCGCCATCACTGCTTTTTATCACCGTTATTTTTCCCATAAAGCGTTTAAAACTTCCCGGCCTGTGCAATTTATTTTTGCCTTGATTGGTGCCAGCGCTACACAACGTGGGCCGTTATGGTGGGCAGCGCATCATCGTGCACATCATCGTCACGCTGATCAACCGGCTGATCCGCATTCACCCAAACAGGGTTTTTTATGGAGTCATATGGGCTGGTTTTTATCAGATAGTTATTACCAAGCCGATTATTCGTTGGTTAAAGATCTAAGTAAATTTCCAGAATTACGATTATTAGACCGCTTTGATATTTTGGTGCCGGTATTGTTGGCAATTGTATTGTTTGCGTTAGGCAGTTTTCTTGAACATAGTCAGCCACAGCTGGGTACTAGTGGCAGTCAGATGCTGGTCTGGGGCTTTTTTATTTCCACGATATTGTTAATACACGTGACCTTATTGATTAACTCAATGGCACATCGATTTGGTAATCAACGCTATGACACTGGGGATGACAGTCGTAATAATGCCCTATTAGCATTACTGACCTTAGGTGAAGGTTGGCATAACAATCACCATCACTATCCGGTATCGGCCCGGCAAGGATTTTATTGGTGGGAAATTGATATTAGTTATTACCTGCTCAAAGCCATGGCCAAATTGGGGTTAGTTTGGAATCTGCGCACAGTGCCGGCAGAGCGTCGTGAATTACACGCGGGCAACAAGGCGCAGCGCTAATGAAAATTGCAGTAATTGGTGGCGGTATTTCAGGTTTATCAGCGGCTTATTATTTAAGTCAGCAGCATCAGATAACCCTGTTCGAAGCCAGTAATTATCTGGGCGGTCATACCGATACCCACGAAATTCGCGTCGCTGGCGAAATATACGATATTGATACCGGGTTTATTGTTTTTAACGAACAAAATTACCCTAATTTCAGCCAGCTTTTGAATACGCTTAAGGTCGAAAGTAAGCCTACCGAAATGAGTTTCAGTGTCAGCAATGTGCTGACCGGGCTGGAATATAACGCCACGGATATTAATCGCTTATTCTGCCAGCGCCGTAATGTATTAAGTCCGCGTTTCTATCGGATGCTGTGGGATTTAGTGCGTTTTTATCGTCAAGCGCCAAAGCTTTTAGAGAGTGAAGATGACAGCCTGACCATTGGCCAATACTTGGTCAATAACCGTTACAGCGATGTGTTTATTGATGATCATTTAATGCCGATGGCCTGCGCGCTCTGGTCGGGGCCGGGCGTGGCTATCCGCGAGTTTCCGGCGCGTTATTTCATCAGCTTTATGCACAATCATAATATGCTGAATTTGACCGACCGGCCGCAGTGGCGTGTCGTTAAGCAGGGTTCAAAGCGTTATGTTGATAAGTTGATTGCCAATTGTTCGGCACAATTTCATACGGCTTCGGCTGTGCAGGGAATTAGTCGTGATGCCAATGGCGTGACGGTGCGGGTAAATGGTGAAGCACAGCGGTTTGATAAGGTTATTATCGCCACGCATTCGGATCAGGCGCTGCGCTTGATCGATAAACCCAGCAAGTCAGAAGTTGAGATACTGGGCGCAATTGGCTATCAGCAAAACGATATGTTGCTGCATTCTGATAAACAACTGTTGCCGCGTAAAAAAGCTGCCTGGGCCAGCTGGAATGTCAGGGTCTGTCCGGAGCTGGCCAATCAATGTACGGTCAATTACCACATGAATACGTTGCAGGGCATTGATGCGCCGCTGCCGTTTATTGTGTCACTTAACAGCAATCATTTAGTCGATCCTGGCAAAGTATTTCTGGGTCGCCGTTATGCCCATCCGATTTTCAACGCTGCCACCTTAGCAGCACAAAAACGCTGGTCGGAACTGGCCGGTGATAACCATACCTATTACTGCGGTGCATACTGGGGCTGGGGCTTTCATGAAGATGGCGTTAACAGCGCCTTGCGCGTGATTGAAGCGCTGCAACAACAAACACAGGATGTATCACATGTTGCCTGATGGTATTTACCAAGGCTGGGTGCAGCATTACCGGCATTTGCCACATCGACATCATTTTAAATATCCGCTGGCGATGCTGATGCTGGATCTGGAGAAACTGGAACAGCGGTTTTCCGGTTCACGGCTGTGGTCGCTGGAGCGATTTAATCTGATTAGTTTTTATCGCCGTGATTATTTGCGTAGCGACACCGCCGATTTAAAAGCGGCAGTCAGTGACTTAATCCAGCAACACTGCGGCGAACAGTTTACCGGTCAAATCAAAATCCTGACCCATCCACGCTACCTGGGATTTATCTTTAATCCCGTGACCTTTTATTTTTGTAGTGACGGCGATTCGCTGCAGTATATTGTTGCCGAAATCAACAATACGCCCTGGAATGAGCGTTATGCCTATGTATTGAAAGTCGATGAAAATCAAGCACAGCCGCTGCATTTTGCCTTTGATAAGCAGTTTCATATTTCGCCGTTTATGCCCATGGCGGTGCAATATCATTGGCGATTTAATTTTCAGCCGGATGCCTTAAATATTCAGATGGTGATGATTAACGAGGGTGAGCGACATTTTGATGCCACCTTGCAAGCCAACATACAGCCATTAACCAGCCAAAACATGCGCTGGTTGCCGATTCGTTATCCGCTGCAAACACTGAGCGTGGTTTTTCGGATTTACTGGCAGGCGCTGCGTTTATGGGGCAAACATACGCCATTTTTTAGTCATCCTGATAAACAACGGGATCGGCCGGCAGCCAATAGTGGAGAAGATAAATGAACCGCCAAGTTTCACCACCGGCTGTGCTGGAAAAAGTCAGCCGCAGTTCAAGACTATACGAAAAACTAGTGATCAATCAGCTCAGCCAGTTGCAAGCGGGTTGTATTCATCTGCACACCACCGAAAAAGTCTATGAACTGGGTGATAGTGAAGCCGATTTATCAGTGAGTTTGACGGTTTATGATCGGCAGTTTTTTGATTCAGTGGTGCGCGCTGGTAGTGTGGGTGCCGCTGAATCGTATATGGCCGGTAACTGGCATTGCAGTGACTTAACAGCGTTAGTGCGGATTTTGGTTCGTAATCAGGATCTGACCGATGATATGGAAAAAGGTCTGGCCCGCTTCGCTGGTTGGCTGATGAAAGGTTGGCATTATTTTAATCGTAATAGCCATAGTGGCAGCCGCAAAAATATCGCCGCACATTATGATTTGGGCAATGATTTATTTAACCTGTTTTTAGATAAAGACTGGATGATGTATTCATCGGCGCTGTATTTTTCAGGTGATGAAACACTGGAGCAGGCACAAGCGCAAAAGTTGCAGCGCCTTTGTGACAAGCTGGATTTGCAGCCTGCAGATCATCTGTTGGAAATCGGCACCGGCTGGGGTGGTTGCGCGATTTTTGCCGCCAAAAATTATGGTTGTCAGGTAACCACGACAACGATTTCCCGCGAACAGTTTAATTATGCAACTACCCGGATTAAAGCTGCAGGATTGCAGAATCAGATCACCGTGTTGTTGGAAGATTACCGGGATTTAACCGGTCAGTTCGATAAATTGATCTCCATCGAAATGGTGGAGGCGGTCGGTCATCATTATGTTGAAGGTTATTTCACCCGTTGTAATGAATTACTTAAGGCTGACGGGCTGGCGATTATTCAGGCGATTACCATTGAAGATCACCGCTATTTGCAGGCTGTAAAAGAAGTAGATTTTATCAAACGTTATATTTTCCCCGGCAGCTTTATTCCTAGTGTCACGGTGCTGACCAATGCAGCTGCCAAAGCCAAATTAAAGCTGATTAATCTCGAAGATATTGGCCCCAGTTATGCGTTGACGTTGGCGGAATGGCGGCAGCGATTTATGGGGCAGCTTGATAAGGTGCGCGCGCTCGGTTATCCCGACAGCTTTATTCGGATGTGGGAATTCTACCTGTGTTACTGCGAAGGGGGGTTTGCGGAACGCAGTATTGCTGATGTGCATTTATTGTTTAGCAAACCCAAAAACCGCCGGCCGCAATGGGTGCCAACCAGTGGCTAAGAAAAACATCATTAATTTTATCTTATTTCAAATCAGTTGGTTGGTGTGTGTGTTATCAGGTGCCGCCGATAATAATGTGCCCGCTGTGTTGATAACGGTCATGTTTGTTTTAGTGCATTTTCGCTATTTTGCCTGGCGTTATACCGATTTTCGTTTGATTGTTTCCGGCTTGCTGGTCGGCTTGTTGCTTGACAGTTCTTATTCTGCGACCGGGCTGATAGCTTATAACGGCCAATCAATGCCGCCGATCGCACCCTGGTGGATTTTATGTTTATGGGTCAATTTTATGCTGACCTTAAATCATTCCCTGAGTTGGTTACTGAAACGGCGTTGGCTGGCAGCACTGCTGGCGGGTGTCGGCAGTCCATTGTCGTATTTTGCCGGGCAAAAATTAGGGGCTTTAAGTTGGTTGCACCCGGAAATGCTAATAATGGTGTCAGCCCTTACTTGGGCGATTGCTGTGCCATTTTTATTCAAACTGGCAAACTATTGGCGTAAACAGGAACAGGCGATGCAACATGCTTTGGCTTAGTTTAGCGGCAGTGGCACTGGTGATGTTACTGGGTTGGTTTTGGCAGCAACGCCGCCAAAATGCCGGCATTGTTGATGTTTTGTGGGCATTCAGTCTTAGTGGTTTAGCCTTTTTCTATGCATTTAGCGGCACTGGCGATATCGCGCTGCGAATGGTGGCCGGTTTAGTAATGGGCTTGTGGTATTTACGGCTGGGTTTGTACCTGGCGCAGCGGTTGCTGGGCGAGCCAGAAGATCGCCGTTATAAGCACTTGCGGCAGTATTGGGACGATAAAGCCGATTTTTATTATCTTGGATTTTTTCTGTTTCAGGCATTACTAGCATGGGGTTTTGCCTGGCCGGTTTATGTGATAAGCCAGGGGCAGCTCAATGAATTTGCCTGGCCGCAGTATCTGGCAATTGCGCTGGTATTAATCGCTATCAGCGGTGTCACCTTGGCCGATAAGCAATTACAGGCATTTCGCGATGATCCAGCCAATAAAGGCAAAGTCTGTGAGCAAGGCCTGTGGTACTACTCTCGGCATCCGAATTATTTTTTTGAATGGCTGCACTGGTTTGCTTACCCATTGCTGGCAACGGGTATTGCCGGTGGTTTATGGGTTTGGCTGGCACCGCTGATAATGTTTATATTTTTATATTTTGTCACCGGCATTCCGTATACCGAGCAACAGTCAATTCGTAGCCGGGGTGATGCCTATAAACGTTATCAACAAACCACCAGTGCCTTTATTCCGTGGAGAAAAAAACATGTCAGTCATTAATCTTGCTGAAAAGCGTTTATTGCCCGATGCAGTGATTCGTCTGGGTATTCGTCGTTTGTTAAAACAGCGCCTTCAGGATGAACGTGCGGACGATTTGCAGGCAGCCAGTGAGCAAAAAAACCGTTGCATTGACATGTTACGACAAAGCCCTATTGCCATTGAAACTGATGCCGCTAATGAACAGCATTATGAAGTGCCGGCCGCATTTTATCAGTTAGCACTAGGTAAACATTTGAAATACAGCAGTTGCTGGTGGGATGAATACACGCTGACGCTGGATGAAGCTGAGCAAGCCATGCTGGAACGTTATGTTGAGCGGGGGCAGTTTGAAAATAGTCAGGATATATTGGAGCTTGGCTGCGGCTGGGGTTCGCTGACTTTATATCTGGCCGAACGGTTTCCCTATTCACGTATTACCGGTGTGTCTAATTCGCACTCACAACGCCAGCATATTGAAAAGCAGGCGCATGAACGTGGTCTGACCAATATTCGTATCATTACTGAAGACGTTAACCAGCTGACACTGGCAGATCAATTTGATCGGATAGTGTCGATCGAAATGTTCGAGCATATGCGTAATTATCAGCAGCTATTTAACAAAATTGGCAGCTGGCTGCGTGCTGACGGTAAATTATTTGTACATATCTTTTGTCATCGCAGCGTGGTGTATCCGTTTGAAACCGAAGGTGATGATAACTGGATGGGCCGGTATTTCTTCACTGGTGGACTGATGCCTTCGGCCGATACGCTGCTGCATTTTCAGGATGCGCTGCGCATCGAAAAACAGTGGCTGGTGGATGGTCGCCATTATCAAAAAACAGCTGAAGCTTGGCTGGACAACACCGACAAAAACAGCAAAGCCATCAGCGCGATATTTGATGAAGTCTACGGTGCTGGCCAGGGTGCTATTTGGCTACAACGCTGGCGGTTGTTTTTTATGGCTTGTGCAGAGTTATTTGGTTATCGGCAAGGTAATGAGTGGCTGGTTGGCCATTATTTGTTTCACAAGCAAGTAAATTAAAGCATGGCCAAAGCGCACACCAATTTACAAGCCAAACTGATAAAGGTTTTTTTAATCCAAATTGCCTTAATCAGTTTGGTTACCTTAGCGGGTGTATATGCTGCTAAAGCAACCTTAGAGGATGTATTGGTGCGGGCTGCGTTGCAAGGCGAAGCCGAACATTTTTGGTTGATGCGTAGTGAAAATCCGGATTTTCCGTTGCCCAACACTATGAATTTACAGGCGCATATGGCGCCTATCGATAATCTGCAATCGTTACCAGATGCTTTGCGAGGTTTATCGCCGGGTTTGCAGCGCACCCAGATGAATGGTCAGGAGCCGATCGTTTTTGTTGAAGATAAAGCCGGGCAGCGGCTGTTTCTGATTTTTGATGAAGTTAAAGTATCGCGGCTGGCGCTGGTATTCGGTATTTTGCCGTTGGCACTGGTGCTGGTTGTTTTGTATTTACTGGCCTGGTTTGCTTACCGGCAATCCCATAAAGCGGTATCGCCCATTGTGAAACTGGCGCATGCGGTCGAGCAGGTGGATTTTCGTGATGGCAATTTGCCGCAGTTAGATCTCGCTGATATCCGGCATATTCCTGATGAAGAAGTGACCAGTTTGGTAAGAGCGCTAGATCATTTCACCAGCCGATTAGAAAATTTTGTCGAGCGTGAGCGTAATTTTACCCGTGATGTCAGTCATGAATTACGCACGCCGATTGCGGTGATCCGTGGTGCGCTGGAGCTGGTAGAACGTAAATATGGTGATCCGGCATCTGCAGAAGTTAATCGGATGTATCGCACTTTGTACGATATGGAGTCGCTGATTGAAACGCTGCTGTTGCTGGCCAGAGAACAGGCGCAAATACTGCCGACACAACAAGTCATTGTTAATGACCTTATCAGCACCGAGCTTGATAATTTACGCATTATTCATCATGACAAACCAATCAGTGTTAGTGTTGAAGAGTCAGGAATGTTGCTAGTGGATGCACCTGAGCGGGTATTGCCAATCTTGATTGGTAATTTACTAAGGAATGCGTTTAATTACACCTTACAAGGCAGTGTCACGATTCGTATTCAGTCTGATGGCTTTTCGGTGGCGGATAGCGGCATTGGTATGGATAAAGCGCAGCTTAATCAGTTATTTAAACCATTTTTCCGAGGCCAAGAAAATGCTGCGCCGGGTTACGGCATCGGTATGACCATTGTTAAGCGGCTTTGTAATCGTTATGACTGGAGTTTGCGTCTGTCCAGCAAAATGGGCGAGGGCACTGAAGTCAGTGTGCATTTCCCCAAAACACAATTTCGCAGTCGTTAAGCCTTAGACATCTTCCGGCAGACAGACTTTATAGCCAACGCCGGGAATGGTATGCATCAGTTGTTGATTAAATGGCTTGTCGATATTTTTACGCAGATTGTACAAATGGCTGCGTAAGGTATCACTATCAGGCGTATCGTCCCCCCAGACCTCAGATTCAATCCGTTCGCGGCTGACCAGCTTGGGCGATTCGCGCATCAGGATCCGCAAAATATGTAAGGTGATAGGTGACAGCTTAATTGGTTTGTCATCACGGCTAACCCGCATTGTTTCCAGATCAAAATGCAGATTACCCACCTGTAATTGACCGCCTTCCAATTCGCCGCGATGGCGCCGGATCAGTGCGGCTAATCGGGCTTCCAGTTCGCGTAATTCAAAGGGTTTTATCAAATAATCATCGGCGCCGACATCAAAGCCATTGACCTTGTCATTAAGTGTATCGCGGGCGGTAAGCATGATAACCGGCGTAACTGAGTGCAACTCTTTACGCAGTCTTTTACATACCTCAAAGCCATCGATACCGGGCAACATCACATCCAAAACAATAGCATCGTAATGATTCTCTGCCGATAACTGCAGGGCACTGATACCATCCGCCGTAAAATCGACGGTAAATCCCCCAGCTTGTAAATAATCGCCAATATTCGCTGCCAAATCGCGGTGATCTTCAACAATTAAAATAGTAGCAGCAGGTATTTTCATAGAAAGCGTCGGGTCTGGGTTGATCAACAAAGTTGCACGTTACGATGTTCTCAAATGCCATGCAAGTCCTATAATTTTGGTAAAAACTAATTGACTTAATGAATGGCAATCATTATCATTTGTAACACTATCTAAATGAGTCGCCAACATGATTATCTGTGTTTGCAACAACGTCAATGTAAATGCCATCAAATCAGCCGTCGATAACGGCGCTGATACCTTGGAAAAACTACGGGAAACCACCGGCGCTGCTGCATGTTGTGGCAAATGTCAGTTTAAAGTCAATCGTCAACTGCATCAGCATCTGAATCATCCAAATGATGCGCACTGCATGCCAAAAACTGCAAGCTATTCATAACACCATTTCGCTATTAGTTAGTCCCGGTAAAGATTGAATAAATGATAGCGCACCGCTAAGTCTTTCAATTTCCGTCATAAATACCTTGTTAAGGTTAAATGTCTGTCATCTGAGTTTAAGTACAGATGCTAATCGTTTTCATTTATCTTTTATATCAATCACTTATCTTTGACTTTTGCGTTAAATAAACGATAATCATAATATGCAAATCAAGCTAAGGACCGCATTATGAAAGGCGATAAAAAAGTCATCGAACTGCTCAATAAAGTACTCGGCAATGAATTGATTGCTATTAACCAGTATTTTTTACATGCCAAAATCTATAAAGACTGGGGTCTGAAAAACCTATACGAGCACGAATACCACGAATCCATTGATGAAATGAAACACGCCGATCTGTTGGTCGAGCGGGTGCTGTTTTTAGAAGGATTGCCCAATTTGCAGGATCTTGGCGCGCTGCGCATCGGCGAAAATACCCGCGAAATGCTGGAAGCCGACTTAGCCTTGGAAATGGATGCGATTCCCGATCTGAAAGAAGGCATTTTGTACTGTGAACAAATTGGCGATTACGTCAGCCGCGATTTGTTCAAACATATTCTTGAAGCCGAAGAAGACCATGTTGACTGGCTGGAAACGCAGTTGGGTCTCATCGATAAAATGGGCATAGAAAACTTTCATCAGGCACAGATCGTTAAAGAAGCTGAATAAACAAACGCGGTACTGATAAAAATAGAAAATCCCGAGCGGTCTACCGTCCGGGATTTTTTTGTCCGCTTTAATATAATATGCCCATTAATTAGCTATGCTTCCTTTTTGAAGTACAGTAAATTTCAAACCGAATGCTTTGTTTAGGATGCACTATGCAATCAATTAATCTACTGATGCTGCGGCAAGAGCTTAACGACAAGAATATTTTACTGTGTTTTAACGGACCGATATCCAGTGGCTTGATACAAGAACTTGGTGATGCGCTGAAAAATCATCTGCAAACAGAATCGACGGAACCCAGTCTCGCTATGGATGTATTTGGCGTGTTTATCGAACTAACTCAAAATATTCGGCATTATGCCGGCCGGCTGGGTTATTCCGATGCTGTCAGTTCGGCGACAGTAGTGGTGGCACAACATAGCAATGGCTATCAGGTTATGGCTGGTAATATTGTTGAGCCGGAAGATGGTCAGAAGTTGGTTCAGCGGATTAATGATTTGGCTGATATGGATAAGGCAGCACTCAAAGCGGCTTTCAAAAAACAATTACGCGAACCGCGTGCAGAGGACAGTGCATCCGGCGCGGGGCTGGGATTGATAGATATAAGTCGTAAATCATCAGTACCATTGTCGTGCTCGCTGACAGATGCCGGTCAGGGCAAAGCCTTTCTCAGCATTCTTGCAACTATCTGAAGAAAAGAAAATTATGAATCTGCAAACGCTTTTTTTAGAACAAACTAAAAATACCCCCAAAGTCCATGCCGACCCAGCCACCGGATTATTTACCATTGATGGCGACTCCTATCCGGAAAACTCCTATGACTTTTTTGCACCGGTGTTTGAGTGGGTCGAACAGTTTCTGACTGAGACTGGCAAAAAACTCGTCATGCATTTGCAAATCGCCTATATGAACACCAGTAGTGTCAAAGCAATGATGGATCTGTTCGATATGATGGAAGACGCTTTCGGCAGTGGCAAAAAGGTGGAAGTGGTATGGTTTTATGATCCGCGTAACGAGCGGGTTATCGAGATGGTGGAAGAGTTTATGGAAGATTGCACGTTTCCGTTTGAAATTGAAGCCCGATAATCAGTGTTTTCAAACTTCAGGACACGTTGAACTTGGCTAAACAGCATTCCAGGCAAGCGTCCGGACAGGATGCCGAAATCCAAGCAATTCTGCAGAATCCGAAGCTCCGGGATAATCCCCTGATGCCGCTGTTGAGGCGGCTTTATGATGAGTCACAATTGCATAAGCGCCAGTTGCAGAAATTAATGCGTATTGCCGATGCTTTTGATGGCTTTACTTTTGAAGAAAATGCCGAGCTGCGTGAACAATTTGACAAACAGCAGTGGCGTCAGCAAAAAATTGCCCGTATCTCTGATATGTACCAGAAAAATATGGTCGACCTGAATGAGCGGCTCGAATACCATGCCCAGCACGACTTGCTGACAGGCCTACCGAATCGTCGTTATGTAATTGACCGGCTGAAAGAACTGCAAGCCCTCTATAAACGTAAACAGGTAAAGTTTTGCCTGGCTTTGATAGATATCGATCACTTTAAAGTGATTAATGATGAATTTGGCCATGAGCTGGGCGACAAGGTACTGAAAAATGTTGCCGATATTCTGAAAAGCGGCGTACGTATTTCCGATGTCTGCAGCCGTTGGGGCGGTGAAGAATTCTTGCTGATAGTCCCTGAGTTGAGTGTTGATGAGACACAGCAATTGATCGAACGCATTCTGCGTAAAGTCCGAGAAACAAAATGGCAGCAACATTTGCCGATGAAACCCGGACATAGCAAAGTGGTTGGCAAAATTACCTTCAGCGCCGGGCTGACAGCTTTTCAGGGTGATGAAAATTTTGATGAAACCATTAAGCGCGCCGACCATGCGCTGTATCAGGCGAAACGATCCGGTCGTAACCGTGTATTAATTGCTCGATCTCAGCGCCGGAGATAACAAATGGCATTTCTGAAAATGGGCTTGCGTGACAAAGCCTTGACAGCACTGGTTCTGGTGTTGTTCGTCATTCTTTTGCCCGCAACGCTTATTACCTGGCAAATATTCAAACAGGTCCATAAAGATCTCGCCGTTACCTATGCTGAAAATCTGGCTGAATTAAACCGCTACAAAATGTGGGCACCCGTCAATCGTGAACTGATTCTTAGCCAGCAACTGGCCAAAGCCAGCGTCACTCGGGCATGGTTTGCCGATGAAAATGATGCTGAAAAAGCCAATGCATTTTTTGCTGAGGCCGAGCCGTATATGGAAAGTTTCCAGGATAAGGCTTATTTTGCTATTCACGCAAACAGCAAAAATTATTATTTTAATGAAGTTGACCACCCCACCTCAACTAACCCGATTTATCAGCTTTCAAAAAACAACCCCGATGACAGCTGGTTTTTTAACGTAATTGCTGACAGCGATGACTTTAACATTAATGTCAATCCGGATCAGCAGCTGGCTACCACACGTGTTTGGTTTAATGTGCCGGTATGGAATAACGGTGAAAAACTCGGCCTGATTGGTACAGGCCTGGATCTGACGCGATTTGTCGATGATTTGTTGCAAACATCGGAAGTAGGCGTCACCACCATGGCACTGGATACCGATGGCAATATTCAGGCACACCCCGATGCATCGTTGATTGCTTATGGCAGTGGTGCCGGCCTCGATAATCAGGGCAAACAGATTTTTGATCTGATTGCTGAGTCTGATCGGACAAGTGTTAGGTCTCTACTGGCCGGCGGCAACCGTGATGATATTCACCTCACCGATGTGCAAGTAAACAACCTGCCACATATTCTGGTTGTGGCCTATATCCCGGAACTCAAGTGGTATGTTGCTTCACTGATCAATTTAGACGTCGCCGAGGTAGTGAGTGAGCAATGGTGGTACAGCATTATGATTGGTGTGATTGCCGTGATTGTGCTGATTATTGTTGCGCTGGCATTTGCAGTGCAGCGCATGTTGATTCAGCCACTCAGCAAACTGCAAAGCTCGGCAAATGCACTTGCCAAGGGCCAGTATGATGTGAGTTTGCCGGTTCAGTCTGATGATGAAATCGGTGACTTATCGCGTGCTTTTGCGCAAATGGTCAAAACCATTCAATCACATACCAGTGAGCTTGAATCTCGGGTTAGTGAGCGTACTAGGGAGCTGGAAAACAGTAACCGAGAAATCGAGCTGATAAATAAAATGGTCAATGATTCCATTGACTATGCCCGCCTGATACAACAGGCGATTCTGCCGGATATGGCGATACAGCGCAGTCTTCCCGGACAAAGCTGCATCGTCTGGCAGCCGCGTGACACGGTTGGCGGAGATTTTTATGCCTATCATCAGGCAGACCAACAACAGTTATTAGGCGTTGTCGATTGTGCAGGTCATGGCGTACCAGGTGCTTTGATGACCATGCTGGCCAGAGCCGCGCTGGATCACGCAATCCGCGAATATGGTTTGAAATCGCCGGCACAACTCCTGCAAAAAATGGATGAAGTACTGCGTGGTATGTTGGTGGATCTTGAATTACCGCGCGGACTGGCGGCAAATATGGATGCCGGCTTGGTTGTAATAGACAGTCAGCGACAGCAAGTGACATTTGCCGGGGCGAAATTATCGCTGTATGCGTGGAATGGAGAGATACTGACGCAATATAAAGGTGCCCGCCGGCCACTGGTTGGCCGGAGAGTTAATCAGTTTGCTGATACGGTCATTAGTGATTGTGAGGGGATACATTTTTATCTCACCACCGACGGCTATCTGGATCAGCCGGGAGGCGATCATGGTTACGGATTACGCTTTGAAGATTTTGCTGCAGCCATACAGCAAGCGAATCAGTTACCGTTGTCTGAACAGGCTGAAGCCATTATGCGCTTCTTACAGCGATGGAAAGCGAACCGCTACGAGCAAAGAGATGACATTTGTGTTATTGGCTTTGCAATGCCGTCATCACCGGAAGTCAATTGATGAACATATTAATAAGTCTGCTGGCAGTCTGTTTGTGCCTGCCGGCGGCGAGTTATGCATTTGATTGGTCGGTGACCGAGTTGCACTATCAGCGGGGGCCTATTAAAAGTCCCGGTTTTCTGGGCGGAAAGAGAAGTCAGACAGATATCCTGACGTTACAACATGCCAGTGGCTGGCAGTACGGTGAAAACTTCTTTTTTGCTGATTTTCTGAATGATAACCGTAAAGATGGTTTTAATGATGCCGATCTTTACATGGAGTATTACGGTGCTCTGAGTCTCAGCAAAATGAGCGTTCAGGACGTGGCGTTTGGCTCAGTTCGTGATGTCAGCCTGCTTGGCGGCATTAACTACGCTCGTGACGGCAGAGTGCTTAAATATCTGCCCGGTCTCCGTTTGTCATGGCAAGTGCCCGGTTTCAAATTCCTCAATACCGATATCACCGCCTACATTGATGACAGTCGCGGACTGGATGACGGCCGTGCACCAAAAGAATCAGACAGTTATATGATTGATATGAACTGGTCTTGGCCATTCCGCATCGGCCAGCAGCGCTTCTCCGTGGAGGGGCATATCGAATATATTGGTAGCCGGCATAACGAACTGGGCTTGCCGGTCAGGCACTGGATTCTGGCACAGCCACAATTCCGCTGGGATGCCGGCTATGCGTTGTTTAATAAAGCCGATAAATTTTTTGCCGGCATCGAATATCAGTGGTGGCAAAATAAACTCGGTGCTGATGAAGACGAACACACCGTTCAGGCACTTGCTGACTGGCGGTTTTAAAAGCCACAAACAAAAAAGCAACTATCCGATAAACCGATAACCGAATCGTCCCAGCTTTGTCGTACTCATCGAACTCGAAACCCAAGCTACGAGTTTCAGTCGTATCTCACCGCGTTGACTGTTGCGTTAACTCAGCGGAAATTCAAGCTCAGCGTAATGTTGTTGATAGACCACCTCGATGCGAAGCCGATCGCCCGGTTGGGCGTACTGCAAAGGATCCGTGACTTCATTTATCCATTGTGCGGCCTGTTTTTCAGGAACGTAGCTGCACACATCACCAACTGACCAGTGGAAACACACTTCATTGCGTTTCTTTTGGGATAGCAACTGTTCATCGGTGGTTTTCGGAATCGGAATATAAGAACTGAAAATCTCCAGCCCACCTTGTTGTTCAGGATCGTCAGCAAAATACTCCAGTGAAATATCCCAGCCCCGGACCAACCCTTGATTGGCATCGCCGCGTTCAATGCTAAAGCCATACATCGCCAGGGTGTCTTCTTTTAATGTGGGTAATGTTAATAACTCAGACTGGACGTTTTCAATGGCGGCTTTATCTTGCTGTGATAAACCATCAAGCGTGAGTAGCCAATTCCCCAACACAATGGCAGCTTTGAGAATAGGCTGATGGGAATCATTAAGTTGAATATGAGCCATGTTGCTATTTGGTTTCACATTGGGGACATAAGGCAAAAATCAAAGGTGACTGACCCTGATGGATCCCCACAAAACTCAGCTCGCTGCACAAGTGGTTTAGCCATTAATTCCTAGATCTTTAAATGAGCAGCCAGCCAATCCCGCCGCTTTAACTTCAGCCACCGGTCTTTAAATGCCCGCAAGCCAATAAACTGATTAACCTGAATCTCGTTTAAGAAAAATGAACTAAATGCCTGTTCCAAGATCAGATCTTTCGACAAAAAAAGATTTATCCAAAACAAGGAATGAATCGTACCGAGTTTGTCGGAGGGATTTTTATTTGAGTCATGCCGCAGCCGA
>JAVVFF010000150.1:0-4490 GCA_032250995.1 Methylophaga sp.
TGTTGTTGGTTACGGCAACAGAATAAAATTCACCAACCGAGTTATCACCCTGCAAAATTACACTAGGATATTTCCAGGTAATGGCCGAGCCGGTTTCCACCTGAGTCCAGGAAACCTTTGAACTTTCACCACGGCAAGCAGCGCGTTTGGTCACAAAGTTGTAAATACCGCCTTTGCCGTTTTCATCACCGGGATACCAGTTTTGCACCGTTGAATATTTAATTTCAGCACGTTCCATTGCTACCAGTTCAACCACTGCCGCATGCAGCTGGTTTTCATCGCGCATCGGCGCGGTGCAGCCTTCTAAATAACTGACATAACTATCGTCATCAGCAATGATCAGCGTCCGCTCAAACTGACCAGTATTGGCGGCATTAATACGAAAATACGTTGATAATTCCATCGGGCAACGCACACCTTTCGGAATATAAACAAACGAACCATCGGTAAATACCGCTGAATTCAGCGTTGCATAGTAATTATCTTTATAAGGCACCACGCTGCCCATATATTTTTTAACCAGTTCCGGATGCTCATGCACCGCCTCAGAGATTGGCATAAATAAAATGCCCTGCTTGGCCAGCGTATCTTTAAAGGTATTAGAAACCGACACACTGTCAAATACTGCATCGATTGCTACACCGGCCAAACGTGCCCGTTCATCCAGTGGCACACCGAGTTTTTCATAAGTCCGCAACAATTCCGGATCGACTTCATCAAGGCTTTTCGGGCCGTCAGTTTTCTTTTTCGGCGCACTATAATAGCTGACCGATTGATAATCTATCCGCGGATAATGCACATGCGCCCATTGTGGTGTGTCCATGGTCAGCCAGTGGCGATAGGCTTTTAAACGAAACTCCAGCATGAATTCTGGTTCGTTTTTAATCGCCGAAATCTGCCGAACCACGTCTTCATTTAAGCCGGGCGGCAAGCTATCGGCTTCAATATCGGTAAAAAAGCCGGCTTTATATTCGCGACCAGTGATCGCCTCTAGTTGTTGGGTTTGTGTTTGCTCAGTCATGATGACCACCATCCTGTAACGTAACTTGTATCGTCTTATTCAAAGAGGGATAAAACTGTATCGGTCTTGTATCGCTGCTAACGGGTGCTGTCATATTAGCGAGTTTGACTTCATCCAAAGCGTGAAAAACGGCATTATTAATCTGAGTCCAATTGGTTTGCACAGCACAATGCGTTTCTTGCTCGCAATGGCTGTGATCGCTGACACATTCCGTTAACGCAATTGGGCCTTCAATAGCTGTAATAATTTCTGCCACCGAAATTTTCTTCGGGTCACGACTCAAGCTGTAACCGCCCTGCGCACCACGCTCGGAGTTCAGTAGACCGCCCGCTGATAAGGCTTTTAACACCTTACGCACTGTCGGTAATGGCACTTGTACTGCATCGGCCAAGGTATGGGCGCTGTGCTGCAACTGTCGCTTAGCGGCGAGATGACTCATCAGCACAATACCGTAATCTGTTAATTTCCCCATACGAAGCATAGGTTGCCCTCCAATTGGTACTATTATAGTATCAATTGACTTAATAACCAAGTGGAATACTCAGTTATTACCATCGACGTAGTCACTGAAAGCTTTGACAAAATATGCGACAATCCGCCCCGGTACTTTTTATTTAGCGAACTTCGTGGTCGAAACGATTACTAACTGCCGCAAGCTTTTCTTACTAATTATTTGAGAGTTATCACACAATGAATTTAAAATTTATCGCTTTTTTACCCATGTTATTTGGAGCAAATGTAATGGCCCAAGCCACCCTCGATTCAGAGCAACAAAAACTCAGTTATATTTTTGGTATTCAAGTCGGACAAAATATGAAATCTGAAGGTGTTGACTTGGATATTGAAGCGTTTACTGCCGGGGTACAAGATATGCTGGATGGCAAACAACCACAGTTAGATCAGGCGACTGCCGAACAAGTTATCAGCCAGTTCCAACAAAAAAAATCACAAGAACTTGCTGAAGTGATGAATAAGAAACAGGCTGAATCTAAAGCCTTTATGGATGAAAACGCCAAAAACCCTGCGGTCAAAACCACAGCAAGTGGCCTGCAATATGAAATCCTCGAAGCCGGAGATGGCGCAACGCCAAAAGCCGATGACAAAGTTATCGCCCATTATGAAGGCACATTGATCGACGGTACTAAATTTGATAGCTCTTATGACCGCGGTGAACCCGCTACATTCCCGGTTAACGGCGTCATCAAAGGCTGGCAAGAAGCGCTGCAAATGATGAAAGAAGGTGCTAAATGGCGTGTGGTTATCCCAGGCAGTCTGGCTTATGGCCCACAAGGCGCTGGCGATAAAATTGGTCCAAACGAAACCTTGGTTTTCACAATTGAACTGATTGCCATTACCGAATAATAGCTTCGCGTTTGCCCAAAACCGCCCCGCTTCGGCCGGGCGGTTTTTTTATGCCTGCAATAAATCCTGCAAACGTTGCCAGTCAAAAAATGGCCCGGGATCAGTTTTGCGACCCGGTGCAATATGTTCATGACCGGCAATCTGCTCAGTTGAAAGCTTTGGATAATTCGCTATTAGCAGTTTAATGACGCTGGCCAGCTGCTGATATTGTTCATTGTCAAACGGCGAAAAATCATCACCTTCCAACTCAATACCAATGGTGAAATCATTACAGCACTCCCGGCCCTGCCAACAGGACTGACCCGCGTGCCAGGCACGTTTGGTAAAAGGCACAAATTGTTGGATTTCACCATCACGGCGGATCAATAAATGCGATGAAACTTTCAAACCAGCGATTTCTGCGAAATACGGGTGGGCATCAGCATCCAGCCGGTTCAGAAATAAATCAGCAATCCATGGGCCACCAAACTCACCCGGTGGCAGACTGATATTGTGAATCACAATGCCGCAAATATCCTCAGCATCCGGCCGTTCATCAAAATTGACCGACACCAGTTGTGTGACCGACGTTAACCAGCCGCTCTTTTTGTCAATTTTCACCTGCACCTCATGTTTCGTGTAGCAACCGATAGATTATCAAACGCCGAGCGGTTACCCTATGCTGATTTGCCAAGAATTGTCTATGTCTATCACCAATCCTATCCCCACCGAATTTATTCAATCTCAGGTTAAACTGGCATTGCTTGAAGATATTGGTCAGCAGGATTTAACTGCTGATTTAATTCCGGCAAGCGCCCAGGCTAATGCCCGTCTTATCAGTCGTCAACCGGGCGTGCTCTGTGGCAGTGACTGGTTTTCTGCGGTGTTTCAGCAACTGGATCCCGCTATTCAAATTCACTGGCAAAAACATGATGGTGAGCGATTAATCGCTAATGACGTTATTTGCGAAATAACCGGCAGTGCCCGGCATATCCTGACCGGCGAACGAACCGCGCTGAATTTTCTGCAAACCTTATCGGCTACCGCCAGTTTGACCCGCCTTTATGCCGATGCATTAACAGGCTTGCCGGTCGCTTTGCTGGATACCCGCAAAACTTTGCCGGGTTTCCGGATGGCGCAAAAATATGCGGTACGTTGTGGAGGTGGCGTTAACCACCGATTTGGTCTGTTTGATGCCATTTTAATTAAAGAAAATCATATTCAGGCAGCGGGCAGTATTGTGGCTGCCGTGTTACAGGCACGCACATTACATCCCAATATTTCAGTGGAAGTTGAGGTGGAAAATCTCGATGAACTTCAGCAAGCACTTAAGGCACAAGCCGATATTATTTTGCTGGATAATTTTTCACTGGCTGATTTAACGCAAGCTGTCACTATCAATCATGGCCAAACCAAGTTGGAAGCTTCTGGTGGTATTGCGCTCAGCAATATCCGGGAAATTGCTGAAACCGGCGTTGATCGGATTTCGGTGGGCGCGCTGACCAAGGATATTCAGGCGCTGGATTTATCACTGCGCTTCAGTTGATCACTCTAAACCGATTTGCCAGATTTCCTGATTGGCCTCGTGTATGTGTCCACTGCTGGCATTGATTTCGACTTTCATTTCGCGGCCGTCGGCCATATCAATATCGAATTCATAAACGGCTGTACCGTCAGATTCTACTTCATATTCGACTTCACGAATAAAGCCTAGATAAGCTTTTAAAGCAATTTCACGAGCAGCTCTTTCACCGACGGATACTCTGGATTTAAACAGTGGGTCATTAGGGTTCTGAACTTCGCGTTCAACCTCCCAAATTTCAGCAGTGTCCTGTACACATTCAATATCCCAATCCAGACCATCCTCACCGCGAACGTCAAATTCATACATCATCCTGCCGGACTCATGTTTCTTTTCAACTTTGATGACTTGACCGGGCTGTTGGTGCAAAACCTTTTGCATACAGATTTCAAAACTGTCGGTGCGTTTATCCATCGCTTCTGCGTGTACTGGCAAGATAGCGATTAAGACCAATAAAATTTGCTGCATCGTTTTGCCTTTTGTGGGGTTATACATCGGGATAGGGGGGAACCATAAGGCTCCGCCCCTCCCACACCACCCGGCAAG
>JAVVFF010000151.1:0-4472 GCA_032250995.1 Methylophaga sp.
CATTTGCACCAGCGATTTGTGCATGATTTTCACGGTCAGCGGATCTTTGGCATTTAAATAGGCCATCGCGCTCATGGTGCCGATACTGAAATTACGTTTGCCTTGCTTTTTCAGCACAGCACGCATTTTCATGGTGACATCACCAAAGTCGATATTCACCGGACATGGATTCAGACAGCGATGACAAATGGTGCAGTGATCAGCAACATCGTTCATCTCATCAAAATGCCGTACCGAAATCCCGCGCCGGGTCTGCTCTTCGTAAAGAAAAGCTTCAATAATCAGCCCGGTGCCAAGGATCTTGTCACGCGGTGAATACAGCAAATTGGCGCGCGGTACATGGGTGGTACATTCCGGTTTGCATTTACCACAACGCAGGCAATCTTTAATGTCGTTATTGATTTCACCGAGTTCACTGGCTTCCAGAATCAGCGCTTCTTGCTGCAACAAACGCAGCGAAGGCGTATAGGCATTATCCAGTCCGGAGCCGGCTAGCAATTTACCGGCATTAAAACGGCCATGCGGATCGACTTTGTGTTTGTAACCGGCAAACGCATCAATAGTGGCTTTGTCCAGATACTGCATTTTGGTCAGACCAATACCATGCTCGCCGGAAATGACGCCGCCCAGTTGGTCAGCCATAACCATCACCTGATCGACGATGCGCTCTGCTTCATGCATCATCTGATAATCATTGGAGTTAACCGGAATATTGGTATGTACATTACCATCACCGGCGTGCATATGAGTGGCAACAAATAACCGGCTGGAGCGGTTTTCGGCGTGCACTTCATCCAGTTTATTACGCAGTGCTTCCAATGACTGGCCCTGAAATAATTCTTTCAGTGGTGTTTCGACTTCCTGACGGTAAGAAATCCGCAGATCACGACGCTGTAACACACGGAATAACGTATCACCGTCATTAACCGCCACTTTGGCCTCATCCGACAACAAATCACCGAGCTCAACTGCTGAACTATCGAGATTATCCAGCACCTGCTGCCAGCGGGCTTTGACCACCTGCAAATGTTGGCAAGCAGTGTCGATTTTTGACTTGAGAATGGCATCATTCTCAGCGCTATCATCGAGTTTTTTGGCGGTTTTTTTCAGCTCTTTGGGCTGACTTTGTAAATAGGCCAACACCGCATCGGTAGTCTGTAATTTATTACGGGTCGACTGGACAATATTAATCCGCTCAATGCCGTCGTTATATTCTGACAAGCGTTCTAATGGAATCACCACATCTTCATTAATTTTGAAGGCATTGGTGTGCTTGGCAATTGCCGCCGTGCGCGCCCGATCTGCCCAGAATCGTGCCCTGGCTTCGGGACTAACAGCAATAAAACCCTCACCCTCACGGGCATTAGATAACCGTACGACTTCAGAACACGCTTCAGCGACGGCATTTTCATCGTCGCCGACAATATCGATCAGTAACACCATTTTGGGCGGCACGCTGCGCGGTGCTTTGGTGCTGTAATCAACGGCTTTAACGTAGCGCTCGTCGAGATGCTCCATCCCTGCCAGCAGGATTTTTTTATTGCTGTCGAGATAGTTTTTGGTCTCAACAATGGCTGGCACCGCTTTAGTCAAGTCGTTGCCAAAAAATTCCAGGCAGACAGTGCGGATATAATCCGGCATCCGGTGCAATACAAATACTGACGAGGTAATCAGGCCATCACAGCCTTCTTTTTGAATACCCGGCAGACCACCCAGGAATTTATTGGTGACGTCTTTACCTAAACCCAGCTTGCGTAATTCACGCGCGGGGATCTGAATCACTTCCGGTTCTTCCAGCAATGTTTTGCCATCGGGCTGGAAACGGCTGATTTTAAATTCAGCCATTTCAATATCGTGTATTTTGCCCATATTGTGATTCAGACGCTCGACTTCCATCCAGGTCGCATCAGGCGTCACCATCCGCCAGGACACCAGATTATCAAGCGCCGTGCCCCACATAACGGCTTTTTTACCACCGGCATTCATGGCAACGTTGCCGCCAATGGTTGAGGCATCCTGTGAAGTCGGGTCGACAGCAAATACCAGACCATTGTTACTGGCTAGATCCGATACCCGGCGAGTCACCACACCGGCTTCAGCACGCACTGTGGCCACCTGATCATCGCGGCCCGGTAACTGGCGGAATTCAACTTGGCCCAAACTTTCCAATTTTTCGGTATTAATCACCACACTGTCGGCAGTTAACGGAATTGCCCCGCCGGTATAACCCGTACCACCACCACGTGGAATCACGGTTAAACCCAACTCGATAGAAGCGGCAATTATCGCGGCCATTTCGGCTTCACTATCCGGGGTAATCACTGCCAGCGGAAACTCTACCCGCCAGTCAGTGGCATCGGTGACATGGCTAACCCGCGACAGACCATCAAACTTAATATTATGTTTTTTGGTGGTGCGGCTCAGTTTGCGCAAAACTAATTTGCGGCGTTCAGCCGTAGCCAGCAGATCGCGTTCAAATTTTTCCACCGCTTTGCGCGCGGATTGCTCCAATTGCAAAGCCAGATGATTTTCATTCTGGGCAGCACGGTTGCGGATTTGATCCAGCCGGTGATGCAAAGCATGCCGCAATGACCCCCAGCGTTTGCTGTTTTCGACCAAATCATCCTGTATAAATGGATTACGCGAAATCACCCACATATCACCGAGCACTTCAAACAACATCTTGGCGCTGCGGCCGGTTTTCCGCTGTTCGCGCAGTTGTAGCAAAATATCCCACATCGGCTCACCCATATAACGAATGACAATTTCGCGATCGGAGAATGAGGTGTAGTTGTAGGGAATTTCGCGTATTCGGGTTGACATAGCGGTTCAGCTAATCCTTTTCGGCAGAGGTATAAAGTTAATTCGCAAATTTTAACACGAAGCAGGATAATGGAAGGCTTACTAAATACAATGTTTTTTAGACACCCAACTTAAGATATAAGCCATTTCATGGATTTCCTGCAAATTATTGCCCTAGCGGTTTTACAGGGCCTAACTGAATTTCTGCCAATTTCCAGCTCAGCGCATTTGATTTTGCTGCCCATTATTGCCGGCTGGGAGGATCAAGGACTAGCGTTTGATGTGGCGGTGCATGTTGGTACGCTTGCGGCGATTATTTTTTATTTTCGCCAGCAACTGCGCACTTTAATAGTAGATTGGCTCAATTCGATACAGCGCCGGCAAACCGTTGGTGACAGCAATTTGGCATGGGCTATTGGTTTTGGCACTATTCCGGCTGGCTTGGTCGGTTTGTTCTTTGGTGATGCGATAGAATTTATGCTGCGTGAGCCGCTGGTTATCGCGGCAACAACAATTGGTTTTGGTCTGTTGCTGGGCTGGGCCGACTGGCAGGGTAAACGGGTGCGCGATGAATACAATCTGCACTGGCAAGATGTATTATTTATCGGCGTTGCTCAGGCAATCTCGTTAATTCCCGGCACGTCACGCAGTGGTATCACCATGACTGCTGGTTTGATGCTCGGTTTAACCCGGCAGGCGGCCGCCCGCTTTTCGTTTTTATTATCGATCCCGGTTATTTTCCTGGCCGGAACGTTAAAAACTGCAGAACTAGTTGTGGCCGATACCGGTGCCAACTGGTCAGTACTATTTTTTGGCGCCGTTTTTTCAGCAATCAGTGCCTATTTGTGTATAGTCATCTTTCTGAAATTACTGGAACGCATCGGCATGTGGCCGTTTGTCATTTACCGTTTAATTCTTGGTGGCATCCTGCTCTGGTTGTTTCTGTAAATGATGTTGACAGTAGCCGCCTGAATCCGTAACATTCACCCTCTTTATTTAGACCGCCTGCGTATTTCTTCAGGAGCAACCCGCGGAATGAAAACCATTAGTGCAAAACCCGCCGAAGTTCGTCATGATTGGTTCGTCATCGACGCTAACGGCAAAACGTTGGGTCGCATGGCGACCGAAATTGCCCGCCGTCTGCGAGGCAAACATAAACCTATCTATACGCCACATGTTGATACCGGTGATTATATCGTTGTCATCAATGCAGAAAAACTGCGTGTTTCTGGCAACAAGATGCAAGATAAAATTTACTACCACCACACTGGTCACATCGGCGGTATCAAATCTATTTCTCTGGCAAAACAGCTGGACAAAGCACCTGAGCGTGTTATCCAGTCTGCGGTCAAAGGCATGCTGCCAAAAAACCCTCTGGGTCGCGCGATGTTCAGCAAACTGAAAGTGTATGCTGGCACTGAACATCCTCACGTCGCCCAACAACCTCAAATGCTGGAAATTTAAACGGATAACGTCATGGCAGATATATATTACGCAACAGGCCGTCGCAAGAGCTCTACCGCCCGGGTTTTCCTGAAACCAGGCACCGGTAGTATTTCAATCAACACCCGCACACTGGAAGATTATTTTGGTCGTGAGACCTCACGCATGGTCGTGCGCCAGCCGCTGGAATTGGTGGAAATGCTCGACAAAGTCGATCTGAAAATCAC
>JAVVFF010000012.1:0-25993 GCA_032250995.1 Methylophaga sp.
CGACCAGGCCAGTTCGCCAACGGCCATGGCACCGGCCATTCGGCCACTGCCTTTTAAGGTATGAAAATGCCGGCGGATATCAGTAAGCACTTGTTTGTCGTTTTCTTGCTGCCAGTTGGGAATTAACTGATGTAATTCAGCAAGCACTTCGTCAGCTTCTTCTAAAAACACCTCAGCAATGTCCGGATCAATACCTTCGGCAAAGCCTGTTGACTCGGTTGGGGTCTGCTGTGACTCACCATGCGAATCGGCTACTGGCAGTAGATTTTGCCAATCGGAAAGACCTGGTTTAGCGTCATCTTCTGCAGGGGCGGGGATATCATCCAGATCGACATAAAGGTCGTATTCTGGCTCTGGCTCTGGAATAGGGTCATTATCAAAACTGAAATTAATCGCTGCGTCATTATCATCAATCGGCGACCAATCGGCATGGCTGTCTTCAGGCAAGGATAATTCGCCGGTATCGACCAGCGCTTGCATTTCATGGTTATCAGGAAAAGTTATACGGCCATCGTCCGGCTTTGTTTGTTTTTGCAGGTATAAATCAACTGAAGTTGGCGGTTTGTCTGTCGATGCCGGTTGTTCATTTATATATCGGTCAACGGAGGTCTGTGGCTGTTCAACTTGAGTCTGCTGATCAACATATCGGACCACACTGGTCTGGGTTGTTGACGCCAACGCTGCGGGCAATTCATCTAATGAAGTTTGCCCGGTACTTACCTTGTCTGCTGAACTGGCTTTACCAAACAGATCCAGAATCTGCCGGGCATTATCGATTAACTGTAAAGACGAATGACCATGTTGCTGAATCGATTCCATATACAGCTCGGCCGCCGACAGGATCTCTGCCAGCTGCTGAATAGCCATTGCGGTTAACTGCTGATCAAACGGCGCGGTTTGCAGTTTGCCGGTCGTATCATTGAGCAAGTCGGCAGCGGCACTGAGATTAAGCATTTCCAGACTACCGGTAATTAATTGCAGCCCATTGCAGGTACTGGCGATAAGCTCACTGGAAATATCACCTTGCTGGGCGGCAATGGTCAGATTTTCTTTAATATTACCCAGCTCAAACAAACATTCCTGAATGACGACTTGCTGTAATTCGGCACTGTCGATACCCGGCTTATCACTGCCATGCTGGCGCAGCTGCGCTTCCAGCTGTAACAAACTATCGGCGAGTTCGGTCAGCGTTTGATTAGCGTTATGAGGGGCTTGTTCAATCAGATTAGCCAGCTGCTGATGTTGTTTATGCAACAACGCACTGCCAGCTGGTTCATTGAGCAATGATAAGGTATCGGCCATATTCAGCAGTTGCTGATTGATATCCGCCAATATATCTGCCGCATGAGGGGCGGTTTGTTCAAAATCATCGATCTGGGTTTTCAACTTTTGTAATTCTTCGAGCAGGCTAGTGTGGGCATCAGCCAGCGCATTATCACTGATGCCGTAAACCGTTTTTTGCTGGTCAAAAAAGTGCAGCTGATAGCGGTCTTTCAGACTGCTGACCAATATCCCCCGGCTGTTGGCGCGGGCGACAATCAATAATAATTGTTGCAGCAGGCTATCCGGAAACACAGGTAACAAGGCATCTTCACCTTGCTCACTAACAATTTTGACTGGCGAGGCTAATTTGCCCAGCAATTGTTTGATGTCGGCTTGAATGGATAAGCCGCGTTGCAATAACGCTTCCAGCAACGCTTCAGCGGCCCACCATAACTGGGTTATTTTTTCTTGATGACTTGCGAGGCGCAGATAATTAAAAATACCGCGCATTTTGCGCAGGCTGACATCGTCTGCTTGTTGCAACCAACTGAGCAATAACCGCTGATAAGCAGCCGCCAATTGTTGAGGTGAAATGTCAATTTTGGGCGGCCTGCGATGTGGATCCGGGCGCATTGATTCGGGCAAACTGACGCCGGTCAGCGGCTGAAATAAATCCTGTGGACGGTACGGCACCTGTTGGCGGATTTCGCGCATTTCATTGATACTTTCAATTACACACAGCGGATGATCCGGAAACGCCTCATTGAGCAATTGCAGATAATTAGGCAGTAATAACAGACTGCGCAGCAGTGCTTCCTTGGCGGGATCAGCGTTAGTCAATGTGGGTTCCCGCAGATACTGACAAAGTGCCTGCATTTCGGCGGTAAGCATTTGCGCACCATTTAGGTTAAGCATTTGCAGCGTGCCATTGGCCTGATATAGCTGCTCGACACAATTCGACAACGCAGAATTGTCATTGGTATCGATAAAGGTTTGCAACGCCTGCAGGGCGGTGGCGAGCAATTTTTGCAGCTCGTCCTGCACCCATATTAATGCGCTGTAATTACCTTTTATAAGTTGAGCCATCTGGCGTCTCCGCAGTCAGCAATGAGGTCAAGGCAGTTTGAAGCCTGAAACCGATTTGCGCAGCTCATTGGTTAATTCCAGCAGCCGGCCGATCGCCGCTGCACTTTCATTGGTACCCGTTGAGGTTTGCATGGTGATTTCCTGAATAACGCTCATGCTTTCCGAAGTGCTGACCGCGGCGGTTGCTTGTTGTTTGGCATTATCGGAAATATTGTTAATCAATTCCGCCAGTTGCTGGGAAACCGCTTCAATTTGTTCCAGTGAAGCACCGGCATCTTGTGATAACCGCGCCCCGGAAACGACCTCGGAGGTGCTTTGTTCCATGGAACTGATGGCTTCACTGGTATCACTTTGAATAGTTTTCACTAGCGCATCTATCTGCCGGGTAGCATTACCGGAACGCTCCGCCAGTCGTTGCACCTCATCGGCAACTACGGCAAAGCCACGACCGGCTTCACCGGCCATCGCTGCCTGAATCGCTGCATTCAGCGACAAAATATTGGTTTGTTCGGCGATATCATTAATCAGTTCGACAATTTCGCCAATTTGCTGCGAGCTTTCACCGAGGCGTTTCATCCGTTTGGAGGTTTCCTGGATTTGTTCGCGGATGGTGTCCATGCCATTGATAGCTTTTTTAACGGCGCTATTACCTTGTACCGCTAAACTGACCGATTGACGAGCAACTTCCTGTGATTGACTGGCATTATCCGAAACTTGCTCGATAGAGGCCGCCATTTGCGTGATGGCCGAACTCACCTCAGTGATTTGGTGTGCCTGATGTTCGCTGGCATCGGTTAAATGCAGGGCGGTTGCCTGGGTTTCCTGAGCAGCCGATGCGACTTGTAACGTGGTGGAATTGATTTGCTCAACCAAACTTCGTAATGCATCAATAGTGTAATTAACGGAATCAGCAATGGCGCCGGTAATATCTTCGGTGACCGTTGCCGAGACGGTTAAATCACCATCAGCTAGGTCGCCCATTTCATCGAGCAAGCGCAAAATCGCATCCTGATTATGGCGATTTTGTAATTCCATTTCGTCCATGGATTGTTTGAGTTTACTGATTGGTGGGCCAGCCAGCCGAATCGCCATCAACACCGCCAACAAAATCGCCAGACCGGAGAAACCGGCAGTCACCAGCGGTTCGGTATGGATACGACTGAATTCAGCGGTTGCCAGCAGCCACAGGCCACCCCCAGCCAGTGTCAAAAAAATCAGCAGCAACAATAAGTGCAGCAGATTGCTTTTACTGAGTAGTGAGGCAAAAAACACTCGGCGGGTGACATTCATAATGACAATCCTGACAAATTAAGAGTTAAGCTGCGGCATTAATAAATTTTGGATCATCGGCCAGCTTGTGAAAATCCAGAACATACCACTGCCGATCCGGTTTACTGACAATGCCTTGTAAATACGGTCGTAAATTCAAATGCAGACTGGCTTGTTCTGGTTCCGGGGGCCGTTGAAAATGTTTCAGTCCGTAGACTTCATCAACCAATAAGCCGCTGTAAACATCGGGGTGATTAATCACCATAACCCGACTACGTTTGTCGATTTTGGCGTCGCGGCCTTGCAAATAAAGTTGTAAATCAATAATCGGCAACAAATCACCGCGCAAATTGGCCACACCAAAAATCCACCGTTGCGATTTAGGCACCGAGGTAATTTGTGTCGGCACTGGAAATACTTCACGGCTATGATCCAGCGGGATCAGAAAATGCATATCGGCGAGGCGGAAACCGATACCCGTCCAAGCATCTTGTAAATTATCCTGTTGGCTGAGACCAGCGACACGTTGCCGGCTGCGCCGTTCAATATCCTGCAACAGGGCAATGATGTCGGCGGGATGATGAAGATGTGCCATATCAGCTGCCTAACAGCTCGTTGATTTGCGAGATTAATTCAGATTCTGTGACCGGTTTGCCTAAATAACCGCGGGCGCCCTGGCGCAGGCCCCACATTTTGTCGGTTTCCTGATGTTTGGACGAGACAATTACGATGGGAATGTGCGTGGTTTCAGGGTCTTTGGTTAGTCGGCGGGTGGCTTGAAAACCATTTAATTCCGGCATCACCACATCCATCAAAATCAGTTGCGGCTGCGCAGCGTGGGCGACCTCAATCGCCTGTTCTCCATTTTCGGCAACGATCACTTCATGCCCGTTTTTTTCGAGCATTTTACGTAATACATAGACTTCTGTCGGCGAGTCGTCGGCAATCAGAATCAAAGCCATAAAGCTTAACCGTCCTTGTTTTTATTCAGCAAATGGGTGCGGATGGCGTCCAAAAGATCATCCCGGGTAAATGGCTTGGTCAAATATTGCTCGGCGCCAACCACCTTACCCTTGGCCCGGTCAAACAAGCCATCTTTACTGGACAGCATGATGACAGGAGTCGCGCGATATGTAGGATTGTTTTTGACCAGCGCACAGGTTTGATAGCCATCTAGGCGCGGCATCATAATATCGATAAACATAATGTCCGGGTGCTGGGCACTGATCATGGGCAGCGCTTCGAAACCATTATCCGCGGTGATGACTTCACAGCCTGCTTTCTGCAACAATGACTCAGCACTACGACGGATCGTTTTGCTGTCATCAATGACCATGACTTTCAGGCCGGTAAATTCTGTCAAATTGTCACTCACGGTTATTGCAGACCCTGAAATAAATAATTATAAAAGCCAGCGTTGAAGATAACCCATTTTTTTAATGCCGGCTAGTTAAGCGCAAATGCAATGATAACGGGACTCCATACCCAATTTGCAACCTTGCCAGAGTATGAATGACTTGAAAATGGGAATCTGTGTCCCATATCACAGTAATTGGCGGCAAACGCCGCCTACGTTAGGGCTTTTTCAGCCACAACCCGAAGGGCTGGGACTATATTTTGCGCCCGCCTGCGTTGTAAATTGCTGATGTAGAATAACTACACGGCGCAATTTCCGCCTTACCGGACACAATGAGCCGCCAGCAGTGGTGGATTTGAAAGATAAACAAGCCCTAAGGATAACCGTATTATGAGTTCAGCCGTGCCACACCTGACTACCGCCCTTAACGGTCCGTTACTACAACTGGAGTCGCATTTGCTGAACCGACAGGCGGATGTCGAGGCATGGCTTCGCGAGCAATGGCTAACAACGCCAGCACCGTTTTATGCCTCAGTGGATTTGCGCAATGCCGGTTTCAAACTGGCACCGGTTGATACCAATCTATTTCCGGCAGGCTTTAATAATCTCAATACGGCATTTATGCCTTTGTGTATTCAGGCAGCACAAACAGCAGTAGAGCGGATCTGCCCGACTGCGCGGCGGGTGTTAATTATTGCTGAAAACCATAACCGAAACTTGTTTTACCTGGAGAGCCTGGAGACGCTGCGTGGCATTTTTGAGCAGGCTGGACTGGATGCCCGGATCGCCAGTATGCGGGAAGATATGATCGAGGCTACCGATATCAAACTGCCCTCTGACAAAGTTTGTCATTTGGCCCCTTTAGAGCGTAACGGTAACCGGGTTGGCATTGGTGAATTTTCACCGTGTCTGGTGCTGTTAAACAATGATTTATCAGCGGGTTTGCCAGCAATTCTCGAAAATCTGGAGCAACAAGTGGCACCGCCACTGCACGCCGGCTGGTACACCCGTAAGAAATCGGATCATTTCACCCATTACAATGATGTTGCCAACGAATTTGCCGAACAGCTGAACATTGATCCATGGCTGGTGTCGCCGCTGACCTTACAGTGTGGTGAGGTCGATTTTATGGCGCGCAGCGGTACTGAATGTCTGTCGCGTAATGTTGAAAATATGCTTAAAGCGGTACAGAAGAAATACGATCAATATGACATTGAGAAAGAACCGTTTGCTGTCGTGAAAGCCGATTCCGGCACTTATGGCATGGGTATTATGACGGTGAAATCAGTTGATGAAATCATTAATCTGAATCGTAAACAGCGCAATAAAATGTCATCGGCTAAAGAAGGGTTGGTGGTCGACAATGTGTTGATTCAGGAAGGTGTTTATACCTTTGAGACACTGGGTGAGGATCAGGCAGTAGCCGAACCAGTAATTTATATGATGGATCATTTTGTCGTGGGTGGTTTTTACCGGGTACACACCGGACGTGGCAATGATGAAAATCTCAATGCACCGGGCATGCATTTTCAGCCACTGGCGTTTGCCCAATCATGTATTGAGCCCAATAAAGCTGATCAGCCGGATGCCGAACCCAATCGCTTTTATGCTTATGGTGTGATTGCCCGGCTGGCATTATTGGCGGCCGCCAGAGAGCTTGCCTGATGTCAGTTAAGGTGTTCGCTGAGATAAGCGATGGTCATGGTCTGATTGTGTAATTGACTGTGGCTGTCGTCTTCACCGGAACAGATCTCACCATTGGAATAAAAACCGGTAATGCCGGTTTGCATGCCTAGTAAGCGTTGTACAGCAAAGACTTCGTCAGAAACCTGATCTTCCATCACCAGTTTTCGGCCGACACAACTGACACAAATCGCCAGTGCTTTATCGTTGATATTGACGTCTTTTTGCAGGATCTGCCGGGCAGCCTCACTGGCACCGATCACCAACTGATCATGATCTGATTTCAAAAATCGAACAATTGCGCCTTCGTCAATGTTACCGGCAAAGGTCAGACTGTTTTCTTTGTCATTAATCGCCAACAGGGTGCGGATCACATTGACGTTTTTATCATCCATGATGGCAAACGGGAAGTTCAGCCCCGAAGCCGGTAACTGATTGGCGTAATAGCCGATATACATTTTGTATAATGGCAGCGCTGGTTTGTTATCCATTTCGTAAACAACATTTTTCACGGCGCGGGTAATGCGCCGTGGTGGCCCGTAGGGTTTCCAGCCCCCTAAAGCGCCACTGGTGACAATGGCATCTTTACCGTAAATACCGACAGCGATAACCATTCGATCCTGAATCTTGTCGTTATTGAGCAATAAGGTTTTAGTAAACTGCGCGGCATCGCCAGCCAAACCGCCGGTAATCGGTACATTGGGCAGCACTTCCTGTAGCCCTTCGACCAGCTCTGAACCATTAACATTGAGGCCGTCACTGAGCACAAACAGGCCTTTTAAATCCGGCGCCAGTAATTCGTTAGCGATTTGTGCGCCGAGCGCATGCGATTGTTCCATGCTGTTAACCGGCTTAGCGATAAAACGCAGCTGACTGCGCTCCCAGAGCATTGCCGTGATATGCACGCTGTCATCAAAGACACCATCACCGGTAATTTCACCGGAGGTGGTGCAGCCGATAATTTGGGCATTGGGATAACGCTTTTGCAATTGCGCTGCAAAATTGCGCTCACTAAAGCGACTCACCGAGCCAAACACCAGTACCCAGTTGGCCTCAGCAAGCGGTGAGTGACCGGGCAGTTTGGAAATGGCGGTTTTAGCGGGCAGGTGTTCCTGAGCAAACTTCATCGGTTAAGTCCGGCATCCTGAATTCTTGGGCAACGTGTCCCTGTTATCACAACGAAATAAAACGCTGAACTGATACTACATCAGTTACTTAACAATGGGGAACCGCTTAATTACAATTTGTGAACTGCTAGGCAGATTTTAACAAGCCTGCCAGCAACCATGCGGTTCAACAATGTTAGCCAGCGAGTTTCTGTTTAAGAATATCGTTGACCTGACCGGGATTTGCTTTGCCTTTAGAGGCTTTCATTACCTGACCGACAAAAAAGCCAAACAATTGCTCTTTACCAGCACGGTACTGCTGTAATTGCTCTGGATTGGCGGCGATAACGTCATCAATCATGGTTTCAATAGTACTGGTATCGGTAACTTGTTTTAGTCCCTGCGTGTCGATAATGGCATCGGCATCAGCACCTTCTTCATTCCACAGGGCTTCAAAGACCTGTTTGGCGATTTTGCCGGAGATGGTGTTGTCTTCAATACGATTGATCACACTGCCCAGTTGTTTGGCTGAGACCGGTGATTCGTCAATTTCCAGACCGGCTTTATTAAGCGCACCATTCAGCTCTACCGTCACCCAGTTGGCGCAGATTTTCGGCGCTTTGCCGCCGGTTTCTGCTAATACCGCCTCATAAAAATTGGCCAGTTCGCGGCTGCTGGTCAGCACGGATGCGTCGTATAACGACAGGCCTAATTCGCTCATCAAACGATCGCGTTTTTCGTTGGGCAACTCCGGCAAGGTTGCGCGTACCTGTTCAATTAGCCCTTCATCAAGTACCAGCGGCAATAAATCGGGATCCGGGAAGTAGCGGTAATCATTGGCTTCTTCCTTGCTGCGCATTGAGCGGGTTTCGTTTTTATCAGCATCATACAGGCGGGTTTCCTGAATGACAGTGCCACCGTCTTCAATCAACTCAATCTGCCGTGCAATTTCGATATTAATCGCCCGTTCGACGTTACGGAACGAGTTAATGTTTTTTAGCTCAGTGCGGGTGCCGAGCTGTTCTTGGCCCAGCGGGCGAACCGATACGTTGGCATCGCAGCGGAAAGAGCCCTCCTGCATATTGCCGTCGCAAATTTCCAGATAACGCACCAGGGAATGAATTTTTTTCATATAGGCGACGGCTTGTTTGGCGCTACGCATGTCCGGCTCAGAAACGATTTCCAAAAGTGGGGTGCCGGCGCGGTTTAAATCAATGCCTGTTTGGCCCTGAAAATCTTCATGCAGGGATTTACCGGCATCTTCTTCTAAATGCGCGCGGGTAATACCAATGATTTTTTCGCTGCCGTCTTCCAGTTCAATGCTGATTTGGCCTTTACCGACAATCGGTAATTCAAGCTGGCTGATTTGGTAGCCTTTGGGCAGATCCGGATAGAAATAATTTTTGCGGGCAAATACGCTGCGATCAGCGATATCAGCATCAACTGCCAGACCAAATTTGATGGCCATACGCACGGCTTCTTTATTGAGTACGGGTAACACGCCGGGCAAACCCAGATCGACCGCACAAGCCTGCGAATTAGGCGCGGCACCGTAAGCGGTTGCGGCACCGGAAAAAATCTTCGTTTTGGTTGCAAGCTGGGCATGGATTTCCAGCCCGATAACCACTTCCCATTGCATATTAATGGCCTGATTTGAATTATTTAAAAGCGCAAATTGTAGCAAGGATTAGGGCTTGATGATCTTTCATATCCACCACTGCTGGCGGCTATTTTTGTGTCCGGCAAGGCGGAAATCGAGCCATGTAGTCGTTCTACATAAGCGATTGACAACGCGGGCGGGCGCAAAAATAGTCCCAGCCCTGCGGGTTGTGGCTGAAAAAGCGCCACTCCGCGTTGCTCGTTGTTTGTTTAGAATAACTACAAAAACGCCGGGAGCGTTTTTGGGCTTCAGCCCCGAAGGGGTGAGATACAGGGATGTATCTCACAAACGGCTCTCCTCGCGCCTTGATTGACGCTTTTCCAGTCACAACAGAGGCGGAGATGAAAGATAAACAAGCCCTAACGCAAGCTGAGAATTTTCCAGCCGCGTTGCTCAGCGACTTGTCGCAGCGTGTCATCCGGATCCACGGCAACCGGTATCCCGACTTTTTCCAGTAGTGGCAAATCATTATGCGAATCGCTGTAAAAAATACTGCCTGCCAGCGTTTGCTGATGTTGGATAAGCCAATCCTGCAAGCGACTGACTTTGCCATGCTGAAATGACGGTATACCAGCGACTTTACCGGTAAAGCGGTCATCGACTATTTCGGGATCGGTGGCGATTAGATTTTCAATACCCAGCTTTTCGGCAATCGGGGTGGTTAAAAAGCTGTTAGTCGCGGTAATAATCAGCAGTGTATCGCCTTGCTGGCGGTGTTGCTCAATCAATGCCTGCGCTTTGGGCAGCATAATCGGCATAATTTTCTGCTGTAAATACGCTTTGCGCCATATCAGTAAGTCAGCCATGGAATTTTCTTTAAGCGGCGTAAATACAAACTCAAGAAAGGCGTTGATATCCAGCCGGCCGGCCTGATAATCATGATAAAACGCCAGATTGGTATTGTGATAAACCTCAGCATCGACGATGTGATGTTCCGCCAGAAACCGGCCCCACAAATAATCACTGTCGCCACCAAGCAGTGTATTGTCTAAATCAAATATTGCTAAAGCCATTGCCTGCTGTTGTTTCCTTGAAAAATAAACACATATTGTAAGATAAAATGCGTTGCAACCTCAGTTGGCATTGACTAATCTAAGCCTAATACCAATTAAATTGCGGGTGGCGGCAATAGCTTTCCCGCTAGAGACTTACACCGTGATAGACAAAGATGGCTTTAGGGCCAACGTGGGGATCATCATCTGTAATGATGACAACCAGGTGTTGTGGGCGCAGCGGGCGCAACATGACTCGTGGCAATTTCCTCAGGGTGGCATCAAACCGGAAGAAACCGCAGAGCAGGCCGCTTACCGTGAATTGATGGAAGAGGTGGGGCTGCGGCCCGATCATGTCGAATTGCTGGCGCAATCACGTGGCTGGTTGCGTTACCGGCTGCCCAAGCGTTATCTGCGCTACGGCAACAATCCTCTGTGTATTGGCCAGAAACAACGCTGGTTTTTAATGCGTTTTATTGGCAGCGAAACAGACGTTAAACTGGATTTACACGACAAACCCGAATTTGATGACTGGCGCTGGGTTGACTATTGGCGGCCAGTTGAAGAAATTGTGTTTTTTAAGCGTCGGGTTTATGAAAAAGCCCTGCACGAATTTGCGCCGCTCCTATTCCCCGAATATCGTCGTAGTGGTGGCGCCAGCAACCTTAGCTAAGCACTTTTTTAAAGACGCTGGAATTACGCTGATAGTTATACAGCGCCTGCTTTGCCACCGGCAAATCCGCGATGCTGGATGGTTGAAAACCATGCTCGATAAACCAATGCGCGGTTTGCGTCGTTAAAATATACAGATTGTCGAGACCAGCTTTTTTGGCGCGTTTTTCCAAAAAAGCCAGCAGTTGTTTGCCACGGCCTTTATTGCGGTAATCCTGCGCTACGGCGAGACAGGCCAATTCGGCCATTTTATTTTCCGGATAGCTATACAGTGCGGCGCAGGCGATAACACTGCCATCACGTTCCATCACCGTGAACTGATCGATTTCCCGTTCCAGTAGCTCCCGCGAACGTTTGACCAAGACACCACTAGCCTCCAATGGCTGCAATAATTCCAGAATGCCGCCGACATCATCAATACTGGCCTGGCGTGTAGTTTCAAAAGAAGTCGCACTTATTAAAGTGCCGGCGCCATCGCGGCTGAATAATTCTTGCAGCAGCGCGCCATCAATGTGCCGATCCAGTAAATGCACCCGATCAACACCGGCTTCGCAGGCAACTTTGGCAGCGCTTAATAAAGCATGTTCAAATTCGGCGATTTGACTGACGGTAATTTCCCGCGGCAAATTTTCATTGCTTTGCCCGATAAAAATAAGTTTATCAGCCTGCAGACTACTGGCTACTGCCGTGGCAATGGCATCCGCTGATAGATTAAAAATTTCGCCGGTCAGTGAATAACCCAACGGCGAAATCAGTACCATATTGCCTTGCTCAAGCTGCTGTCGGATAGCGGCATTATCCACCCGCCTTACCTCGCCGGTATGGCCTAAATCAACGCCGTCGATAATCCCCGCCGGGCGGGCGGTAACCCAATTACCACTGACACATCGGATGCGGGCATCGGCCATCGGAGTTTGTGGCATGCCGGCCGATAATTTGGCTTCGATGGCAATCCGTAAATCGCCAATTACCTGCCGGGCAATTTGCATGCTGGCATCATCGGTGATGCGCAGACCATCGTGATAATGCACTGGAATATGCTGTGCATGACAGTGTTGCTCGATTTGCGGCCGGGCGCCAAATACCAGTACCAGTCGGATTTCCAAACTATTGAGAATAGCCAGGTCATGGATCAAGTGATCAAATCCTGCATCGGCAATACTTTCACCGTCAAAGGCAATCACAAAGGTCGCGCCACCATGGGCATGAATGTAGGGCGCAGCTGCCCGAAACCAGCTGGTTGTGGTTTTGAAATACGGGTCGGCAGCGGTGTTTTCAGTCTGTTTCATATGTGCTTTGTATCGCAGTCGCAGCAAGCTTGCCAAGTTGCGTGTAAAATTAGTGTCTATTTTGTGCAAAACCGCGCGGTTTTGCACGCGCAAAAAACAGCGGAGACAAAAAATGCCTGAATATCGCTCTAAAACTTCTACCGCCGGCCGAAATATGGCTGGTGCGCGCGCGCTTTGGCGGGCCACAGGGATGAAAGATGACGATTTCAATAAACCAATTATTGCCGTTGCCAACTCCTTCACTCAGTTTGTGCCCGGTCATGTGCATTTAAAAGATATGGGCCAGTTGGTTGCGCGGGAAATCGAAGCCGTTGGCGGTGTTGCCAAAGAGTTTAATACCATTGCCGTCGATGACGGTATTGCGATGGGTCATAGTGGCATGCTGTACAGCCTGCCATCGCGTGAGATTATCGCTGATTCGGTAGAGTATATGGTCAACGCCCATTGCGCCGATGCTTTGGTGTGTATTTCCAACTGTGACAAAATCACCCCCGGTATGCTGATGGCGGCGTTGCGCTTAAATATCCCGGTGGTATTTGTGTCCGGCGGGCCGATGGAAGCCGGTAAAACCAAACTCGCTGGCAAAGACGTCAAACTGGACCTGGTTGACGCTATGGTGCAGGCGGCGGATGACAGCATCAGTGATGAGGATGTGGCGCAGGTTGAGCGCAGTGCATGTCCAACCTGTGGTAGCTGCTCGGGTATGTTTACTGCCAATTCGATGAATTGTCTGACCGAAGCGTTAGGTTTATCATTGCCCGGTAATGGTTCGTTATTGGCAACCCATGCTGATCGCCGTGAGTTATTTCTCGAGGCGGGGCGCCGGGTGGTGGATTTAGCCAAACGTTATTATGAAAATGATGAAGCTGACGTTCTGCCGCGGGCTATTGCCAGCAAAGCGGCATTCGAAAATGCGATTGCGCTGGATATTGCCATGGGCGGCTCCACCAATACCGTATTGCATTTATTAGCGGCGGCCAATGAGGCCGAGGTCGATTTCACTATGGCCGATATTGATCGGATGTCACGGCATGTACCAAACTTATGCAAAGTTGCGCCTGCGACCGCTTTATATCACATGGAAGACGTGCATCGTGCTGGTGGCGTCATGTCGATTCTCGGTGAACTGGCGGCGGGTGGTTTGTTAAATACCGATGTGCCGACCGTACACAGTAAAACGCTGGCAGATGGCCTGGCGCAGTGGGATATCAAACGCACTAAAAATGCCACCGCCCATCACTTGTTTTTAGCCGGTCCTGCCGGTATTCCGACGCAGACCGCGTTTAGCCAGGATTGCCGCTGGCCGACACTGGATTTGGATCGTGAAAACGGTTGTATTCGTAATATAGAACATGCTTATAGTCAGGATGGTGGCCTTGCGGTGCTCTACGGCAATATTGCCGAAGAGGGCTGTATCGTTAAAACGGCTGGGGTTGATGAATCAATTTTGCAATTTTCCGGCCCAGCGCGGATTTTTGAATCGCAAGATGCCGCCGTGACCGCGATTCTGACCGAGCAAATCATCCCGGGTGATGTGGTGCTGATCCGTTACGAAGGGCCCAAAGGTGGCCCGGGGATGCAGGAAATGCTATATCCAACCAGTTATCTGAAATCTAAAGGCATGGGCAAATCCTGCGCCTTGCTGACTGACGGTCGTTTTTCTGGTGGTACGTCTGGCCTGTCGATTGGCCATGCTTCACCGGAAGCCGCTGAGGGCGGTAATATTGGTCTGGTTGAAGAGGGCGATATCATTATTATCGATATTCCCAATCGCAAAATCCGCGTCGATGTTTCTGACAAAGTGCTGGCCGAGCGGCGCATTGAAATGGATAAACGCGGAGAACTTGCCTGGCAGCCGGTTGGCCGTCAGCGCAAAGTCAGTCTGGCGTTGCAGGCTTATGCCGCGTTGACCACGTCAGCATCTAAAGGTGCGGTGCGTAATGTTGAGCAGCTTAAACGGCGCTGATGGTGCTATCCGTAGATTAAGCAGATGAGCGCAGATTATTGTAAAAGCAAAATATTAAATCTGTGAAATTCTACGTAATCTGCGGATAAATCTTCAAATCTGTCTTGCGTAGAGCTTCTGATAAATCTGTTCCTGATGGATCAGACTGTCATGATCGCCATCGGCAATAATTTCGCCGCCATCAAAAACAATGATTCGGTCTGCCTGACGAACGGCACTGAGCCGGTGAGCAATGATAATGGTGGTGCGATCTTTTAGATAATCCGCCAGTGCTTCATGGAGATTAAATTCGGTATCGCTGTCCAGCGCTGAAGTCGCCTCATCCAATACCACCACACTGGGATTAACCAAGGCCATCCGGGCAATCGCCAAACGCTGGCGCTGACCGCCAGACAGTTTGACACCATCACGCCCCACCATAGTATCCAGTTGCTGAGGCATGTTTTTAATCACCGATTCCAACTGCGCTGTTTTAATCGCCTGCCAAACGGCATCATCATCATAATGTCGGCCCAGGGTAATATTCTGCCGGACGGTATCGTTAAATAAGGCCGGACTTTGCAGCACGGTCGCGACATGCTCGCGTACCGTTTCCAGACCAATCTCACTGACCGGCACATCATCGAAGTACACCATGCCTCGATCGGCTGGATACAGTCCGAGCAACACATTCACCAAAGTCGATTTACCAGCGCCGCTGGCGCCGACCAGCGCAATTTTTTCGCCGGCCTTGATATCCAACGACACACCGTTGAGAATTTTTTCATCTGGCAAATAGGAAAAATGCAGGTTTTCAACACGAATACTACTGGCTTTACCTGGTGTGAACGGATTGATTTTAGCTGGATAATGTCGTTCTTCTTTCATCGAAAATAGGTTATTGAGCCGACCCACGGCGGCTTCTGCCGCATAATAGGCGTATTGAATATTCAGGATCTCTTGCACCGGACTCATCATGAACCACAGGTAACCAAATACGGCAAACATCTGGCCGATAGTTAAATCTGAAAACACCACCATCAGCATGCTGACCGCGCGAAATACATCAAAACCAAACAGGAATATCAAAAATGAAAAACGATTGGCCGCATCACTTTTCCAGGCATAGTTTGCGGCATGGGTGCGTACCCGTCGGGCATTATCAATGACCCGCTGCAGGTAATGTTTTTCACGATTAGCAACCCGCACTTGGGCCACGGCATCAAGTGTTTCGGTCAGACTTTGCTGGAAGATTTCAAAAGCGGAATTTTCGTTTTTCTTTAAGTGTTTGACCCGTTTACCGACCGACATGGTGAAATAAATCACCATCGGGTTCATAAACAAGATCAGCAGCGCCAATTGCCAGTGCAGAAATAACAAAATCAGTGCGGTACCAATAATACTGAGCACAGCGACCAGAAAGCGGCTGACAGTAGTGCCGATAAAGTTGTCGATAACTTCAATATCGGTCACAAAATGCGAAGCAATGCTGCCGCTGCCGCGACTTTCATATTCGCTGATAGCAATTCGGCCGAGTCGCTTAATCAGTTTTTGCCGGATCCGAAAAGTAATCCGTTTAGCAATCAGTGTGAAATAGCGTGATTGGGCCACATTCAGCAATACGGCGGCAATGCGTAAAATTAGCGTTAATAACAATACAGCACCGATAAATAACACCGGGCCATGCCAGTGTGCCGGGGTGAAGCTTTCGATAAAAGCGACTGATACGCCCGGTTGATTAAGTAACACTTCATCGACCATCAACGGTAATAACAACGGCACCGGCACGGCACAAACCGTCGCCATTAATGCAATAAAATTGGCTTTAATTAAATGCTTTTTAAAGCGCAAGGCCTGTTGCAGAATGCCTTTCAGATGATAGCTATTTTCAGCTTGCATATATCAATGGATGCTCTGAATAAAATCAGGGTGGCAGCCGCCTGTAAGTAACAGGCAGAGATTGATTAGTGAACCAGGTGCGGTCAAAGTTCCGCAGCCACTGATTTGCAGCAGGTTTTAGAAATTGCCGCCCCAGCTGTCTTTGCGGCGTATCCGTATTTTGGGGATCAACAGGCCCAGCAATAAACCACCAAATAAGACGCCACCACCTACCAAAAACCAACTTTTAGCACTGTTATCGCGTAGCGCGTTGTTTTCGATTTGAATAGCCTGGATTTGGCTGTCCATGTCTTGCAGTTTTTGTTTCAGTTGACGGTTTTCGTTTTCGATAGCAACGGCGCTGGAAGCGGTGCGGCGCAAATCATCCAGTTCTTTTCGAAGCCGCTGCGAGGTTTCTTTCAAACTTAAATTTTGATCATCGGCGTTGGCAGTTTGTGCACTGAGTTGTTCGATCTCTTCCTTATAATTGGCGATTTCCAATTCCAGATTGGCTAGTTTTTGCTCACTGGCGGCCAGCCGATCCCGGGCACTGCCGGTATTGCTCAAATAACGGGTTAATACCCAGCCTTCCAGACCTTCTGCCGTGCGAACTTTGGAATAGCCACTGTCGGCATCATTTTCCAGTACCTCAAGGCGTGTACCAGACTTAAGCATTTTGCGAATACCGAATTCCAGTCCCTGGCCATTACGCAGGGTAATTTCCAGCTCATCTGAAACGTAGCGGGTTGTTTGGGCAAAACTGACGCCCGCCGTCAGCAGTGGCAGGATCAGCAGCAGTAAATGCAGGATGAATTTATTCACGATGCGTTCCTGATGATTTAATAATGCGGCATTCTAACAGAACAACCTGCTATTTATAGCAATACTAACGATCAAAACAAGGAGGCGGGTCATCTGCTTGTCATAAGCGACTGTTACCCTGCCGACAGTTAAAAAAAGGCAAAAAATCATGGATAAGTTCAGAGTTTTATTTTTATGCACTGGTCATTCCTGCCGGTCACAAATGGCCGAAGGCTGGGTCAGAGCGCTCGCCACAAAACAGATTGATGTGCGTTCTGCCGGCATCGAAGCGCGGGGTCAAAATCCACGGGCGATTCAGGTAATGGCTGAAGTCGGTATTGATATTTCCCGGCAAGAATCGATTCGTGTCAATGGCGAAATGCTCGAGTGGGCTGATTTATTGGTGACCCTGTGTGATAACGCCGAAGAACAATGTCCTGTGGTTAGCCCGCATACGGCACGATTACATTTACCGCTCACCGATCCGGCTAAATATCGGGGTGAAGCTGCTGAGATCCTTGCTGAATTTCGCACTACCCGCGACAAAATCCGCCAGCGGGTGGAATATGTACTTGGTCAACTAACCGAAAAATCGGTCGTTAACGGCCGTTGATATAAAGCACCACAACTTTAAACGGCAGACAATAACGACTCGGTTGGTTGCAACTGAAAAAGACTGTTACCAGCGATTTTCTTGGCGGCGGATTTAGCTTTACTGGCATGCTCTGCCAAATCGGCTTCAATCAATATCTTGTCAAACTCGATTAATCTCACGGCACCAATCGATAAACTCAGTAGCGGATAATATAGCGGTTGGCCATAGCGATCCAGCGCATGAATGCCGCCTTGTTCGATATGCTCTGGCAGGTAAAAATCTGGATACAAGGCAATAAAGGCATTGAGGATTTGCTGGCAACGCTGTCGCCAGTCATGACTTTCAAAAGCGATAATAAAATCATCACCACCAACATGGCCGATAAAATCGATTTCCGGGTTGATCATCTCGCTTAAGATCCGCGCCGTTTTACTAATTACCTTATCGCCTTTGCCATAGCCATAGGTGTCGTTATAGGGTTTGAAATTATCCAGATCGAAATAACACACCGTAACATCACGCTGCTGCAAAATGGCTTCGCTAAGATGTTCGCTGAGCGGGACATTGCCGGGCAAACCGCTGAGTGGATTGGCATGGCGGGCAGTGGTTAACTGCATATCGGTAATTTGTCGTAATAAATCCATCACACTGCCAACGCCGCGGTAAAACCCATGCTCAGTGATAATAAACATATTATGCTGCTGAGCAGAATTCTGACTGGTGATCTGCTGACTCAGATCTTTCATTGGCAGTGATACTTCAGCAACCACCGGCTTCATATCCATTAATAAATTAATGGGTTTGCGACCATACAAATCCCGTCCATACCGGCTGGCGTATAAAGTCATAAATTCATCGCGCCAGATCATACCGGCAACGCTGTTATCGTCGTTTACAACAGGTAAAGCGGTCAGTTGGACAGCGTTCTGAAAACGCTCGCCAACATAATCAATACTATGATGTACGCGCAGTGGTTTCAGATGGTTCAGCAAGCTACTCACCAGCGTATTGGCACGGGGTTTACCGGTGGTAATCAGATTCGGCGTCTGGCGGCGCGCAAACAGGCTGGGCGACAGTTCACGCGAAGGCTGGCTATTGGGCCTGCCAAAATAATAACCCTGTGCAAAATTCATCTCCATGGTTTGGGCGGCTAGATACTCACCCCGGACTTCGATACCTTCACCAATAATCTGACAATGAATACCCTGGGCGATATCAATCATAGATTGCACAAACTGACGTTTTTGCCGATCTTCGTCAATATTTTGCATAAAATGTCGATCAAGTTTGACATAATCGGGCTTTAATTCCGACCAAGTGCGTAGCCCGGAATAGCCGGCACCGAGATCATCAATGGCAATCGAAAAGCCCATTTCCCGATAATGCTGCGTGGCTTTGCGCATCAACACATAATCATCAATCGGGTATTGTTCAGTCAATTCAATGACCACATTCTCAGGCGATAGGCCGGCTTTTTGCAAAAACTGCAGGGTCAGTCCAGGTGGATAATCGGGTTGTAATAAAGCGGCGGGACTCGTATTGATAAAAAGTTTACCGGATAGACCCAGCTCGCCAAATTTAGCGATCTCCAGTTCCCGGCACAATAAATCCAGCTCGGCCAGGCGGCCGTGGCGATTCGCTGCATCAAATAAATTAATCGGTGAATGTAACAGGCTGTCAGATGGGCCGCGAATCAGCGCTTCATAACCAAAAATCTCCTGTGTTTTCAGCGACACAATTGGCTGAAACAGCGGCGTCAGTAATCCATGACTAAGGATATCTTCCAGTGAACGAAAATGGCGGAGCTCTTCTTCTGTCACTTTAAACCAGTACCCAAAAAAACTGCCTCCGGAGAGGCAGTAAAATCATCACGAGAGATAAATAATTTGAGAAAACATAAACTTTTGTAACTATTCCAGATTTAGTGAAAAGCTCTTTAATGAATTCCTCAAAAAAATACGATACAGTTGAATTATTACCGTTTGTTGACATGCCAGATAAAATGACATTCGCACAGAATTCGGGACAGGCACTTAACGTAATTTAAAGACGGCGATGGTTCCGTCTTTTTCGTTAGCAGTGTAGATGAAATGCGATTCTGTTTCTGAGTCGAAGTAATGCGCGATACCTTCGGGGGCTACTTCACCATCTTCAGCCTTCGCATCAATCACAGTGACATCCAGAACCGTTGGATTGTCTGGGGTTTCCAGAGAAACAAGCGCCAGCGCATTCGCTCTCTCCAGACCTACCGCTGCATAATCGATACCTTCGTGCTGAAAGCTGATCAACATCTCAGGCTCAGCGCCTTTATTGTCACTTCTGGAGTCAGGATAGATACCCTTGCTGTGAGCCATTGCGTCAATCTGGTTGCTGGTATCAGCAATAAAATTACCTGTCACAGCATCAAACACACTGATCGTCCTACCGCCACCGGTAGGCCATTTCTTTGTTTTGGAAGCCTTCGGATCAGTATCACCTTCATCAGCAGTGAGAAAATATTTCCCACTTGCTGTGAGTGCGATGCCATCAGGCTCTCTCAATGCCGTTAATGTTTCAGAGAATGACACATTCTCATTATCTTCAAGGTCTGCATCATGTGTAGTGGTGCCAAGACCGAAACTATCGATAATTTTCGCAGTTGCAGTATCAATAACAATGATGCCGTTGTTTTCTTGCAAGCTCAGCCAGACTTTTTGGCCGTCTTTGGAGAATACGGCGTATTCCGGTTCGAGTAGGTCTGCTTTGCTATCAAATAATGGAAATAGAAATAACTCGCCATCTTCCTCTTTAACCCTGACTTTTTTGCCACGGAAACTACCTACGGTCATTTTGTTTTCACTGACAGTGCCATTACCGTCAAGATCGACATCTTCTTCCGTGATCTTGCCATCACCATTCCAATCAATTTTCCGTTCAACAAAACGGTTATCGGCCGCAGCGACGAAACCTGGCTTGCCTGTCAGATCAGGTAAAGCAATCTGAACTGCCTCAATATCAGAAGCATCCTGCGCGAGTCTGAGTAGTGTTACAGAGCCTGCTGGCGAACTGAATGAGTTATCATCCGGATTAAAAATGAAGGACTCACCTTCATTGGGTAGCACAGCAAATTGGCCGGTGGGGTCGATTACTACGGCATCAGGACCTACGCCAGTAGGCAAGCTGATGAGTAATTTGCCAGTATCGACATGATGAATTTGAACACGGCCTGCTGCAGAAGGCGATACAGCCTGTATCGCTGTCAGAAAGTAAGGATGAGTGGGGTGCAATGCGACAGAAGTTAATTGTTCACCATCAGCAAGTGACAGGGAGTAACTTTCTGTGCGATTGGGTTTATCGGCCTCGGCAATAGAATAAATATCAACCGTGCCTTGTTTACTGTTTGTCAGCGCCAACTGCTTTGAATGACGCCGGACGGATACAATTTCGTCGCCTTTTTTGTTGCCGGTTTTTATCACATTCACAAGCTCGACCGTATCCAACGCAACAACATTGGCACTGACACTCAAGAGCAGACCGGTCAGTAATGAAGGGTAAATCAGTTTCATTCGAATAACTCTCCATAAAAAAGCCCTACTTAATTTTTTAAGTAGGGCTTTTATTGATAAACATCAGTTCAAAGCGTTAGCTTAGAAGTCGATTTGACCACGCACCTGGAAAGCTTTGATGTCATCATCGCTTTGGCTCGTGCCGGGGTATTCAACAGTAGCGTTGACATAGTTGGCCATAAAGCGAACATTACGGGTGGCATACCAGTTCAGACCGATAGTGGTGATATCACCCTCTTGACCAGCGCTTGCGACGGATGTTGCAGTGTCAAAAAGGTCAATATCAGAGTAGCGCAGAGCCAGTTCCCAGGCTCCAAAACCACCCTGGCCAACTATGCTGTTGGGAGAAACGCGGCCGAATTCACCTGCATCCGCTTCGTAATTACGCGACTCACCGGTGAGGAAGTAACTGCCGTAGACATAGTAACCATCAAAATCGGCATCATCTGTAGTGGTGCCAATTTGTTTGTTGAAATATTCAGCCTGAACGGAGAAAGGACCAAATACAGCAGCCGCTTCAAGACCGTAGGTATCGCTGTCCTCAACGCCATTAATCTGCGTATCGAAAGGACGGGTTTCAATGGTGTGAATTTCAGGACGTGCACTGAACCGTTGTTGAGCGAATGCATCAGGACCCGTTAAAGCGTTATCATCAAATTCTTGGTGGTGCCAGGCGGCGCCTAAGTGCACGATGTTGCTACCGTTGACGATAGGGGCAAAGGTTGCGCGTGCACCGTAGCCATAATCTTCATCGCGTCCATCATTATTATTACTGACACCCTCCATGTGAACCGCACCCATCAACGTCCAATTGTCACCGTTGGTGAACAGGCTGAGACCATTTTGACGTCCCGGGCTGAAGACATCGTTGTGTGCACTGCGTTCCATAAAGGTGATGTATTTGGAACTCGTCCGTTCTTCCAGGCTGAAAGGCATTTTGTGGTTACCCAGCGTGACATCAACGGATTTAAAGCCTTTGTATTGCACGTAGAGGTCTTTGGCTTCAATATCATCTTCGGCAAAGTCAAACTGTGCTTTGTAAGCCCAATCATTGAAAACGGTACCTTTCATAAACAACCGCGCACGACGGAACTCAGAGCCATTACCGTCGAGATCACGGTCATCATCGATGGTTGCGTAATCAGCCATGATTCGGCCGCCGATTTGTGCTTTAAATGCGCCATCGCCTGATTCCAGTTTCAGTGCGCCTTTATTCATGTTGATTGTGACGGCTTCTTTTTCGACTTTGTTGACTTTTTGGGCGATTTCTTCACTGGCTTCGGCATCAGCTGCCGCGGCATTGGTCAGCAGGTCGTAATCTTGTGCGCTGATAGTGCCTTTGTCACGCAGTACTTTCAGCAGATCCATCATAGCGTCATTGTTGGCCTGAGCAGGCAGGGTGGCAGCACCAAACAGTGCACCGGCGATTAAGATTGCAGATGTTTTTAATTTCAAGGGACTATCCTCTTTATTGACTAAATACGTTCGGCTTGTCTTTCCGAGACCTGCACACCATATGTGTCGAATGTTTCAGCGTGATGAAATTTGTGTGACAGTTGTGTGACAGCGCAACAAATGGCTATTTCTGTTGTTAAAACGCAACAAAATGAATATCAGGCAAGCGTCTGCTTGATATCGGTTAAATTGTCCCCAAATTGAAAAGCTGACTTGTTATCGGGAGTCGATATGTTTCGGCTGTTATTTATATTGTTCTTACTGGTGCCACTGATTGAGCTGTTTGTGCTGATTGAGGTCGGCGAAGTAATCGGTGCGGGCTGGACAATTTTGTTGGTATTGGCAACCGCCATTCTTGGCGCTTTTATGGTGAAGTTACAGGGGCTGCATACACTGCATAAAGCACAAGCGGCTATCCAGCAAGGTCAGCCGCCGGCGCTGGAAATGCTGGAGGGCGCGGCTATATTAATAAGTGGTGTGATGTTGCTGATCCCCGGCTTTGTCACCGATGCCCTGGGGTTTATGTTGCTGATTCCGCCGCTGCGCAGAGCGTTGTTAATGCCGGTGATTGCCAATAGCAATATGGTATTCCATGGCCGTTTTAGCCAGCGACAACGGTCATCTTCGGATGAAATCATTGAAGGTGAAGTGGTTGATGATGACGATCACCGCAATTTACGCTAAAGCATAAAATTTTTTAAACAGCGCTCTTGAATTCCGCTTAAACAGCCCCATTGTTGGGGTTCCGGAATTATAACCTGGTCATTTTTTATTTACTTTGGAGGATAAAACCAATGAACCTTCGTCCCCTTCATGATCGTGTGATTGTACGTCGCATGGAAGAAGAAACTACCTCTGCTGGTGGCATTGTCATCCCTGACAACGCGGCAGAAAAACCGTCACGTGGCGAAATTCTCGCTGCAGGTAACGGCAAAATTACCGATTCAGGCGACGTTCGCCCACTGGCCGTTAAAGTCGGCGACAAAGTGCTGTTTGGCAAATATGCCGGCACCGAAGTCAAAGTGGAAGGCGAAGAGCTGCTGGTTATGCGCGAAGATGATATCGTCGCCGTGATCGAAGCATAAGCAAATTCCTGAGTAATTATTTAACGTTTAATTAAGCATTAAAGAGGAATAAAGATGGCTGCTAAAGAAGTCAAATTCGGCGCTGATGCGCGCCAATTAATGGTCAAAGGCGTTAACACGCTGGCCAACGCGGTTAAAGTGACCCTGGGCCCGAAAGGCCGTAATGTCATTCTTGATAAAAGCTATGGTGCACCAACAATCACCAAAGATGGTGTCTCGGTTGCCAAAGAAATCGAATTGGAAAACAAATTCGAAAACATGGGCGCACAAATGGTCAAGGAAGTGGCCTCACAAACGTCTGACGCTGCTGGTGATGGCACTACGACGGCGACTGTTTTGGCGCAAGCTATTTTGCGTGAAGGCATGAAATCAGTCACTGCCGGTATGAACCCGATGGATCTGAAACGCGGTATTGATACTGCAGTGCAAGCGGCGGTTGAAGAACTGAAAAAACTGTCATCACCTTGTGATGATGATAAAGCCATCGCACAAGTCGGTACGATTTCAGCCAACTCTGATAAATCTGTCGGTGACATCATCGCTGAAGCCATGAAAAAAGTCGGCAAAGAAGGCGTTATCACCGTTGAAGATGGCCGTGGCTTTGAAAACGAACTGGATGTGGTTGAAGGTATGCAGTTTGATCGCGGTTACCAATCACCCTACTTTGTAAACGAACAACAAACCATGACGGCCAATTTGGAAGATCCGTACATCTTGTTGTTTGACAAAAAAATCTCCAATATCCGTGAATTGCTGCCCGTTCTGGAAGCGGTTGCTAAATCCAGCCGTCCGCTGCTGATCGTCTCAGAAGACGTTGAAGGCGAAGCACTGGCAACATTGGTCGTCAACAACATGCGCGGTATCGTTAAAGTCTGCGCCGTTAAAGCACCGGGCTTTGGTGATCGTCGTAAAGCGATGTTAGAAGATATCGCTGTATTGACCGGTGGTACCGTGATTTCTGAAGAAGTCGGTCTGAGTCTTGAGAAAGTGACACTGGACGATCTGGGCCAAGCCAAGAAAATCACCGTTAGCAAAGAAAACACCACCATTATTGATGGTGCTGGGCGTGCTAACGAAATCACTGCCCGTGTTGAACAAATCCGTACCCAAATCGCTGATTCTTCATCAGACTACGATAAAGAAAAACTGCAAGAACGCGTTGCTAAACTGGCCGGCGGTGTTGCGGTCATTCGTGTCGGTGCTGGCAGCGAAATGGAAATGAAAGAGAAAAAAGCCCGCGTTGAAGACGCGCTGCATGCCACACGTGCTGCCGTTGAAGAAGGCGTGGTTGCCGGTGGTGGTGTTGCCCTGGTTCGTGCTGAATTGAGTCTCGGTGAGCTGAAAGGTGACAACTTGGATCAAGACGCCGGTATCGCTATTGCCCGTCGCGCCATGCAAGAGCCATTGCGTCAAATCGTTACCAACTCAGGTGATGAAGCGTCTGTGGTATTGAATCAGGTTGCCAGCGGTAAAGGTAACTACGGTTACAACGCTGCAACCGGTGAATACGGCGACATGATCGAAATGGGTATTCTGGACCCGACCAAAGTCACCCGTACCGCATTGCAAAATGCCGGTTCAGTGGCTGGTCTGATGCTGACTACCGAAGCCATGATCGCTGAAATCCCAAAAGAAGAAGCACCAGCAATGCCTGATATGGGCGGCATGGGCGGTATGATGTAAAACTTAAACCCAAAACGTTTAAGTTTCGCCAAACAAAAAGCCCCGGCATGCAGATGTCGGGGCTTTTTTATGTTGAACTTAATATCGTTTCCGACTATCAAAGCGGGTGTATTTTGTTGTAAACCTAAAGTATGATGAAAATGTAAGTCACCCTGAAATTACACTGGGGTTAGGAGGAAAAAGACATGAAAGTCAGACAAGAAGACATCCAAAAACTGAAAGATTTTTATCATATTCGTGGCGATGGTGTGGCTCGCCTGAATATCGAAAAAGCAGTTAAAAGTGCAGAGTTTCAAGACAGTTTAAAACGGCTGGCAGACTATGCTCCGGAACCTGCTTCAAACGCTAATGGACATTCACTGACAACACCGTGACGGGGGCTTTTGCTTTTCTGGCTTTTGCCATTGCCGCTTCCGGTTTTATTATTGCATCGCAATGCTACAAGTTTAAATTCGAGGTTGCCCGGCAATCTGGTCATCGTCTCTATTTAACGGTTATTACCTACGGTTTTCTGCCGGCAATACCTGCCGCCGTCTTACTCTTATTGTTTATTCCCGCTGAATCAAGTGCTTATCCACTGGTGCTTGCGCTGTTAACCTTATTGCTCAGCATTGCCATATCAATTGGAT
>JAVVFF010000152.1:0-4409 GCA_032250995.1 Methylophaga sp.
ACTAACACCATACCTATAAATGCAAATACCCCCCCCTCAACCAACCACAACATTAACTCGTTGTGAGGATGACTTAGAAGTTCTTTCGGCAATTTCGCACCAGGGTGATCAGTATAAAAATCCGGTTTGGCGAATTGCCACTTTGGCAAAAAACTACCAATGCCATGACCAACAATCGGTGACTTAGCAATTAATCCTAGTGAAATACTGTAAATGCTTAGGCGTGCATCAGCAGAGTATCCAGATTGCATTGCTATCGTTTTATCCACAAGTTTGTCGCTGCCGGTTAAGTTACCGGCAAATACACCAATTACTACCGCAGCTAATACACCTAACACCAGGCGATGTCGGCGCCAGTTACGCCAAATCACCGGCAACACCACCAGCATGGAAATGATTAGTGTTAATGCACCAATCCGCGAGCCGGAAATCGCGACGATATAAGCCGCCAATAACACCGCAACCAGCAGCGTAATACGCTTAATAAAATGGCCCGAGCGCAACCAGGGACGCATTGACAGGTAGATGGCAATAAAAATGGCCGTGACCTGATAAGTCGCTTGATTATTAATCTGCTGGAAAAAACTACTGGGAATGCCATCGGGGTTTTTCGGCAGTAAATATGGCATGTCTAGTTTTAGCCAGATCTGCATGATGCCGACAATAGCAAAAGTCAGTGCCGACAGCACCACCAGATATAGTAACCGATCAATACGTGCCTGACTGAGCCACGCCTGAAATAAGGCAAATAAAAATGCCAGCCCACCCCAGATAAATAACAATCGGAATAACCATTTAAGCGGCTGTTCAACACCGGCAATAAAGCCACTCAATGTCGCCAGCACCGGAAAGGCGGCGATCAGCCAGAAGTATTTGGGAATAACGTATTGGCGGGCTTTAAGGATTTTATGACAGCTATAAGCGATAAATAGGGTCGCCACCAGCCAGATGGTAATGTTATGCGGAATGCGTAGTCCCTCGCCGCCGAGGTTGGGGTGGTAATACAGCGGCGCTAGCAGAAATAAAATTGCCAGCAGAATTTCGGGTGGCGTCCATTTCAGGGTTTTGGCGGCTAACTGCGTCATGCGGTTTCCCTACTCAATTTTTGATAATGGCTGTGATTATCAGCGGCGATGATGGTGATTGGCAAATTTGTTGGGGGGGGTTATCCGCATATCTTGAATTTGACCAAAGAGACACAGAGTAAATAGGTAATCAGTGTCATCCCCGTGAAAACGGGGAGCCAGTTGCACTGCTGGGGATACTGACGCATGGCTTTGGAACTGGATTCCCGCATGCGCGGGAATGACACTAAAAATAAATCTGCGTTCTTCTGCTAAATCCGCAGATGGCTTTGAAAAGATTGCTTATTTATCAATCTCTGTGCTCTGAGGTTAATATTTACCCCCCATCCTAACCTTCTTCCAGCCGGGGGAAGGGATGAAAAATAAATCTGCGTGCCTCTGCGTAATCCGCGGATAGTTTTAAACCGCCGGCTTCAGATCAAAGGCTATACAAATCCGTTGCTCATCGGCACTGAATGGAATGGTGCGGTGGAATACTGATGAAGGGAACATCACCACATCACCAACTTCAGGCGCAATAGTTTTGACCGGGAAATTGTCATGTTGTTTGGGATAATCATCACCGTGCGTCGACAGCTCAATACTGCCTTCGTGATCGTGGGTTTTATTTGTTGGCAGCGCCAAATACAGCGAGCCGCTGACCCAGCCTTCTTCGTGGATATGTGAGGTCAGGTGGCCGCCGGTTTTCATTTTGACGTACCAGGCACTGGCGATCACGGTTTGTTTGGGAAAGTTTTTAACAAAAATACAGTCCTGGCCTTTGAAAGTATCGCGATAGTGGTTGATAGCACTGGCCACCAGTTCACCGACTTTTTGGAATGATGCTTCCGGGCGCTTGAATAAATTGCCGGAGCTTTGTACGCCGTTATGTAACCGGCCCTGACTTTTTTCTTCGATATCAGCCTGTTCAATATCCGCCAGCAATTGTTTCAGTAACGGGCTGTCACCTTTTAACTCAGGGATTTGCAGATGGCAGACAAAACTAAGCGGGTCCGGACAGAAATTGTAGTCATTGGCAGTGCCAAAGTTTTCGGCGTAATGACCAGTCAGCGTCGCTAAAAATGGTGAGGTATGTCTGGCTTTTTTCAGTTTATCCAAGCCGGCTTTAAATTCATCAAAGCGGCTGGTTTTGTACAGGCAATACAACATCCGCTCCTGCCAGTCGGCGTATTGCGATTTCTCGAAATATTGCAGTGCCTGTTCCAGATCACCGCTGTCATAGAGATACACGGCAAGGCTGTAATTGGCCAAAGGCAAACTGGGTTCAAGGCGCAGCGCCTCTTTATAAGCGGCCACCGATTCATCATAACGCCCCTGATCGCGCAGTACTTCACCGATATTACTGTGCACTTCGGCGTAATCCGGATTCAGTGCCAGGGCCTCGTTATAGGCTGCAATGGCATCCACCAGTCTGCCCTGATTTTTGAGGACGGTGCCGAGGTTAAAATACAATTTGGCATCTTTATTAAGCTGCAACGCTTTTAAATAGGCGGCTTCGGCTTCAACGGACTTGCCCTGCTCTTGCAAACAAACGCCTAAGTTGGCGATGGCCTCCAAAAAGCCCGGTTGTTGATCAATGGCTTTTTGATATTGTTCGGCAGCCTGAGCGAATTTACCTTGCGATTGCAACGCAAAACCGAGATTGTAATAAGCATCGGTAAAGCTCGGTTTAAGATTGATGGTTTTTTTGTAGGCGCTGATAGCTTCGTCAATGCGATTTAAATTGGTCAGCAAAATGCCCAGATTAAAGTGCATTTCCGGAATGCCGGGATCGATTTCGATGGCTTTGCGAAACGCGGTCACAGCCTCTTTAAACTTATTTTGTGATGCCAGCGCATTACCATATAAATTATGGGCAACGAACGCATCGGGATAATTTTTGGTCAGTTTTTTGGCGGCAGTTTCGGCAAAGCCGACTTGGCCGCTGTTTAAAGCATCAATAACGTGCTGGATTTCCTGCTGCGCAGGTTGTCGCATTGGGGTTGAGCGTTTCATAGCAATTTCTGGTTTGTTTATAAGGCTCACGAATGTATAACAGCGGGCTGGCATGGGCAAGTTTGCAGCGGCTTTATGCAAATAGCTTGAATTTTTTACAGCGTTAAAGAGAAGGTTAATTGATGGATACATTCACTCAGGCATTGCTTGGCGGCGCGGTTGGTTATTTGGTGGCCGGCAAAAAAGCGCCACGTAAAGCGTTATTAGCCGGTGCGGCAATTGCAGTATTGCCGGATCTGGATGTGTTTATCAATTATGCCAACGATCTGGATAAGATGACCTTGCATCGTAGCTGGACGCATTCATGGCTAGTGCAGACGCTGCTGGCGCCGTTATTGGCGCTGCTACTCAGCCGGTTTGATAAAAGTATTAGCTGGCCACGCTGGTTTTTATTGATCTGGCTGGTTCTGGTGACCCATTCAGGCCTGGATGCACTGACGGTGTATGGCACGCAGTTATTCTGGCCGTTTATGCCCCACCCCGCTTCCGGGGGCAGCGTATTTATTATCGATCCGGTTTACAGTTTGTTATTGCTGATGGGCTGTATCGGTGTGCTTTTTTGGCCTGGCGGCAAATCCCAGCGGCTGATGCTGATAAGTTTTGCATTGAGTTGTCTGTATCTGATGTGGGGATTTGCTGCGCAGCAATGGGTGGCCGCGCAAACCCGCACGGCATTAGCTGAACAAGGCATTGCCTATCAGCATTATCAAGTCAGTGCTGCGCCGCTGAATACATTGTTATGGCGCGTTATCGTTGTCAGTGATGAATATTATTACCAGGGCTTTCGGTCAGTGTTTGATGGTGATGCTGCGTTTGAACTCACCCGATATGAACGTGGCCAAAAAACCATATCGCTGTTTAAAGATGCACCGGCGCTGGCGCAGATTGACTGGTTTACCAATGGTTTATTTAAAATTGATCAGACCGATGAACTGATTATCGTCACCGATTTACGGATGGGCATGGAGCCGATTTATTTTTTCCGCTTCAGGCTGGCAGCTTTTGAAGCCGGTGAGTGGCGCTTGATTGAACCCAAACAAATCCCGATGTTTGAGCATTCTTTTAAAACACTGGGCTGGGTCTGGCAGCGGATTTGGGATCCTCAGACAGTATTAAACGCTGATTAGAAATGGGTAAAGGTCAGGCCTTGCGCCTCGGCAACAGCCTGACAAGTGATTTTGCCATCGTAAATATTGAGCCCATTACGCAGGTGGATATCATCCGCTAATGCCTGATTTAAGCCTTTATCAGCCAGCGCCAGAATAAATGGCAGTGTCGCATTGGTCAGCGCAAATGTTGAGGTGCGGGCCACGGCGCCGGGCATATTGG
>JAVVFF010000013.1:0-2994 GCA_032250995.1 Methylophaga sp.
GATCTTGGAACAGGCATTTAGTTCATTTTTCTTAAACGAGATTCAGGTTAAATAACAAAAACGCCAGGACAGGCAACGCTTCCAGCATTGCTTCTGCATACACTCCATCCATGGAGATAAGCATTTTTGCATGAGCGAAGCGAGTCCGAAGGAACAGCCGAGGGATATGGCTGATAAAGTAGGTCACTGTCAGGCTTTTTTTATATTCAAAATTTCCGGTGTTCTCACTCGCGCTTTACATTACTGGTGACAACCTACCATTGTTTGTGGTTTAGTAATCACATGGGGCAAATTTTTTGTGGAACAAGATCATATTAATCGATTACTCACTGGGAAGTATTGATGAGCATAAAAAGCCATGGCAGTAGTGAAAACCATACCCGGTTCCAGGTGCGTAGTGTGACGTTATCGCGGCCATTCTACTGGATCCGCAAAGGTTGCCAGGATTTGTGGTATTACCCTGGATCCAGTATTGCATATGGGGTGATCGTGACAGCATTGGGACTGATTGTATTATTAAGTGCAAGTAGCCACATTTATCTGATAGCGGCCGCTGTTTCCGGGTTTCTGTTGGTTGGACCGATAATGGCGTCGGGATTATGTGAGTTGTCGCGCTTACAAGAACGGGGGGAACCAGTAAGTTTTGATAATTCTCTTGATGTTTTGGGGCGTAACAAAACATCCCTTATACGCTTTGCTGCAATCCTGTTGGGTTTCAGTGTCTTCTGGTTTATTTTGTCTGGGCTAGTGCTATTCGCTGTGATCGGTAATATCGCTCCCAGTATCAATGAAACATTATGGGGCGGTTTTCTGGACTTAGTGACACCGTTGCAATTAGTGCTGTATATCATAGTGGGTGGCACATTGGCATGTATCGTCTTTGTCCTGTCAGTAGTGTCTGTTCCGGCAATTATTGATAGCCCTGTCACCGCTATGGACTCAATGTTACTCAGTATTCGTGTAGTTGCTGCCAATCTGCCAGCGATGATTATCTGGGCAGGGCTTATTGTTGTATTGACTGCCGTGGGCTTTGTTACTTGTCTGTTGGGTATGATTGTGGTCTATCCGCTACTGGGACATGCTACTTGGTACGCTTATCGGGATCTTGTAAAAAACGGTGATTAATTCACGTTTTATATTCGGGAGTGGTGTTGAGATACTTAAATGGCGGCGGCGTTATAAACAGAGCCTAGCCTTTCATCTGTTTTGTAGCCATTCCAAGATAGCTACGATTACAGGCACTTACAGCGATAATCTTTAACAGTTGAACCTTGTCCAGCCTCGGTCTAGTGAGCAAATCCCGATCCTTTTGCTGTTTTAATAATTTTAATGTCGTCATGCCTCCCAAAGTCATGGCTTTTATCTCCCATCCCAAGCAACCTTGAACTGATATGCCAAGCTGATAACCTTGTATCATCAAGTCCTGGCTACGTTGGTACAGACTGCGAATCAGCGGTGCGATTTTGTCAGTGACGGGATGCAGCAAATCGATTTCTTCAAGACCGGCAGCTACCAGTTCATCTTGGGGGATATAGATACGATCCTGTTCAATATAGTCTTGTGCGATGTCTTGACAGAAGTTAATCAGTTGCAGGGCGCTACAAATGGCATCGGACTGTATTAATTGCAGTTCTGAGGGATTGCCATCCAGATAAAGCAGAATCCGACCGACCGGGTTGGCTGAATAATGGCAGTAATCGAGTACTTCGGCAAAATTGGTATAACGCGATTTGACGACGTCTTGACGAAATGCAATTAGTAAATCCTCAAATAGTTGTACGGGTAGTGAAAATTGTTTTATCGCGTGTTGCAGGGCAATAAAAATGGGATCATTGCCCGAATATTGACCAGCATCGATTTGATGCAGCAACTGACTATATTGATTCAATTTAGTGAGGCGTTCCACTTGTGGCGCATCACCTTCATCGGCAAAATCATCAGCACTGCGTGCAAAAGCGTATATCGCTGCTATGGCACGGCGTAAACGTCTGGGCACTAATATGGATGCAACCGGAAAGTTTTCGTAATGGGATTTCGCTAATGCCTGACACCAGGCATATGCCTGATTAATACGGGCGCTACTCTGCGTCACTAAGATTTTGCACTTGACGGGGTTGCTGTTCGACCGGCGGTAATTCATCAATTTCACTTTTAACGCTGATACCCATTTCAGTAAATTTACGGGCACTGGGCAGCACATTACGTTCCAATGAACCGACTGCGCTGTTGAAATGATTGACGCTTTGGCCGAGGCTGTTACCCAGTTTGCTTAGATGATTGCCAAATATTGATAGTCGTTTATATAGTGTTTCGCCAAGTTCGCGGATGATTTCGGCATTTTCAGCCAGTTTTTGCTGTTTCCATCCATAGGAAACAGCGCGCAGCAGCGCAATAAAATTAGTCGGTGTCGCCAGTATAATATTCTGGCTCATACTGTCTTCCAGTAAGGCTGGATCGACTTCCAGCGCCGCGGATAAAAACTGCTCGCCGGGAATAAACAGCACAACAAATTCTGGTGACTGGCTGTATTCAGCCCAGTAATTTTTACGGGAAAGTTCTTTAATACGTCCCCGGATGATCTGAGCATGACGCTTTAACTCGAGCTTACGCGTCGTATCATCTTTGGTCTGAATAGCTGATAAATAGGCATCTAACGGAGTTTTTGCATCAACGATAATTTCACGTTTTTCCGGTAACCGGACAATCATGTCCGGGCGAATGCTGCCAGTTTCAGTTGCGGTATGTGTTTGCTCATAAAAATCACAATGGGCCACCATGCCACTCAGTTCCGCCAGACGGCGCAGAGTCATTTCCCCCCATTGACCTCGCACTTCAGGGCGACGTAAAGCCTGCACCAGATTTTGCGTTTCTTGCTGCAGTTGTTGCTGATTTAAATTCATCTGCGTAATGGTGGAATTCAAACTGCCATAAGCTTCTTTACGTTCTTTTTCAATTTCATAAATGTGTTTGCTGGTATTTTGCAACGCTTCATTA
>JAVVFF010000013.1:3004-25485 GCA_032250995.1 Methylophaga sp.
GGCTTTTTCTTTGTTGCCCAGCTCGGCTTTGGCTTCACTTTGGAAGCGTTTCAGATTTTCTTCTGCGAGGCGCAGAAAGTTAGTGTTATTGCGGCTTAGCGCTTCATTGGAAAGTTGATTAAAGGTATTAGCCAGTTGATCGCGGGTATGATCCAGAATTTCGTCGAGCTCCGCTTTATGCTGTTGTTCCCAGTCCAGTTTCAGCGTTAACTCATTAATCTGTGATTGTTGCGCGCGGATTCTGCCATTACGCAGCAATATGCCGATTAAAATCCCGGCTGCTATGCCGATTAAAGCAACAATTAGCAGGCTTTGATGGGTTTGGATAAAGGGCAGAATTAAATCCACTGCAAAATCTCCAATGGATGATTAATAACGCAATCCGCTTGCCAGAGATCAATGTTTTCATCATGATCAATATAACCATAACGGGCAACCACGGCGCGCATATGGGCATTTTTGGCAGCTTCAATATCACGCTGCGCGTCGCCGATATAAACACAATCTGCGGGTGATACCGCCAGTGCTTCACAAGCATGTTGTATCGGCGCCGGATGCGGCTTGCTGTAAGCGGTGGTATCACCACTGACAATACAGGCTGCCTGATTGGTAAGCTGTAATTGCTGCATCAGCGGATCAGTTAAAAACGCCGGTTTATTGGTCACCACGCCCCAGCGGATGTGGTTGGCAGTTAAAGTATCGAGTACCTTGCGCATACCGATAAACAATGCCGATTCACGAGACAAGTTATCAGCATAAATCTGTAAAAAACGTTGCTGCAAACCACCATAAGCAAGGTTATCTTTATCAATATCAAAACCTAATTTTAATAAACCGGCACTGCCATGACTGGCAACGGGACGGATTAATGCATGATCTAGTGGTTTACGACCTTCCTGCTGTAGCAAAGTATTCAATGCAAAACCCAGATCCGGCGCAGTATCGACCAGCGTGCCATCGAGATCAAACAACAGTACATTAAACGGTGAGATAACCACTATAAGCGCCGGCAGTGCATTAGATAATTGACATCAACATCCTGCGTTAACGCATATTTGCGAGTGAGCGGATGGTAGCTGATGCCGGCAATTGCACTGACTGATAAACCGGCTTCACGACAAGCGTGAGCCAATTCTGACGGTTTGATAAACCGCGCGTAATCATGCGTGCCTTTGGGCAGCATATTGGCAATATATTCAGCGCCGACAATAGCCAATAACCAAGCTTTGGGATTACGGTTCAGCGTTGAAAAATATACATCACCGCCCGGTTTAACCATTGCTGCACAGGCTTCGATAATGGCCTTTGGATCCGGAACATGTTCTAACATCTCCATACAAGCGACGGCATCAAATTCGTTGGGGTGAGTAGCTGCCATGGCTTCGGCGGTGGTTTGCTGATAGTTGATTTTTAAGCCGGCTTCCAACGCATGTAAGCTGGCGATTTCCAGTGGCAGCTCACCCATATCAATACCTGTAGCCTCAGCGCCACACAACGCTAACGATTCGGTCAAAATCCCGCCGCCACAGCCAACATCGATGATTTTCGCCGCCTTTAGCGGTGTACGATCTTTAATAAATTGTAGTCGCAATGGATTAATCTGATGCAACGGTTTGGACTGACCTTCCGGATCCCACCAACTATCGGCGAGTGCGTCAAACTTGGCGACTTCGGCCGGATCAACATTATGATGTGTCATGTATTTGCCTTAATTTGGCTGGCCCATTGTCGGGCATCAGCAAGAATTTTTTGACTATCGAGTGTGGTCAAGTGACGATTCTTCAGTAAGTGTTTACCCGCGACCCAGACATCAGTCACCTTATCGCGGCCCGTGGCATAAACCAATTGTGAGGGCAGGTCGTAAATGGGTTGCGTTTCCAGATCACTGAGTTTGATGGCGATCATATCGGCGACTTTGCCGGTTTTCAGCGAACCGGTAATTTGTTCAAGTCCCAGTGCTTTCGCGGCATTGATTGTCACCATTTGTAATGCCTGATAAGCCGGCACTGCGGTGGTATCACCGGAAACCGCTTTGGCAAGCAGGGCGGTTTGACGCATTTCTGAGAACATATCCAAATCATTATTGGAAGCCGCGCCATCGGTGCCGATGGTGATATTAACGCCACTTTTGCTCAGCGCTGCCACCGGACAAAAGCCACTGGCCAGTTTCAGATTCGACTCCGGACAATGGGCAATGTGAACGCCCGCTTGCGCGCAATCTTCGATTTCTGCCGGGGTGAGCTGCGTCATATGTACGGCAATTAAACGCGGTGATAGCAGCCCTAAGTCTTTCAAGCGTGCCAGAGGCCGCTCACCATATTCTTCAATGCTGGTATTAATTTCAGCGGCTGTTTCATGGATATGCATCTGAATCGGTACATCCAGTTCTTCGGCGTTAACGATGATCTGTTCCAGGGTTTTATTGGCGACCGTATATGGCGCATGCGGTGCATAGTTACTGGTGATCCGGGGATGATGCCGGTACTTATCATGTAGGGCCTGGCCTTTGTGTAAGTACTCATTTACATCACGCGCCCAACTGGTCGAAAATTCAATCACCACCATGCCCAGACTGGCGCGAATACCACTTTGATCAACAACGCGCGCAGTGGCTTCCGGATAAAAATACATATCACTGAACGTGGTGGTGCCGCCGCGAATCATTTCGGCAATGGCTAATGCTGAACCGGCCTCGACAAAGGCATCGCCGACAAATTTTTGTTCTGCCGGCCAGATATGATCATTCAGCCAGCGCATCAGCGGCAAATCATCAGCGAGGCCACGAAACAAACTCATGGCGCTATGACCATGATTATTAATCAGCCCCGGCATCAGCACATGATCGGTCAAATCATGGATTTGCGTTGCCGTAAATTGTTGCTTTGCCTCAGCCTGGGGTAACAGCGCTACAATATGACCTTCGTGAATGGCAATGGCGTGATTTTCATGGATCGCCTGATCAGCTGTCATCGTCAAACACCAGCGGGCGTTAATCAATAAGTCGATTTTTTTCATAGCGTCCGATTATAACCGCCCTAAGCAGGAGAACACAGTGGCAAGCCAAAGCAAAAGCGTTCAACCGATTCACTGGCAGGAAAATAAATTGTGCTTATTGGATCAACGGCTGTTACCGACAGAAACCGTTTGGCTTACTTATGAAGACAGTGATGATGTTGCAAAAGCCATCAAAGACATGGTGGTACGGGGCGCACCTGCAATTGGCGTCACAGCAGCATATGCTGTTGTTTTGGCAGCCAGATATGCCTGGCAAACAGCCGTTGAAAATTGGCAACAAGTCATGCCAGCATCGCTGCAAACCTTATTAGAGTCGCGGCCCACGGCCGTTAATCTGCAATGGGCAATTGACAGAATGACAGGTATTTATCAATTGCTGCCGGCAAGTGACAATCCTGAAGCAGCATTACTGGCGGCGGCAGAGCAGATTCATCAACAAGATATTGCGGCCAACCACGCGATGGGCAAATTGGGCGCTGATTTAATCGATGCAAACAGCACGGTATTAACGCATTGTAATGCCGGCGCATTAGCCACCGGCGGATTTGGCACAGCATTAGGTGTCATTCGACAGGGATTTGCTGAAGGTAAAATCCATCATGTCTATATCGATGAAACCAGGCCCTGGTTGCAGGGCGCCAGACTGACTGCCTGGGAGTTAGTTGAAGGGCAAATTCCCTGCACCTTACAATCCGATGTGGCGGCCGCGGCATTAATGGCGCAAGCCAAAGTCGACTGGGTGATTGTCGGCGCCGATCGTATTGCCGCCAATGGTGATGTCGCCAATAAAATCGGTACCTATGCGCTGGCCGTATTAGCACAATATCATGGCGTCAAATTTATGGTCGCTGCGCCGCAGTCAACTATCGACTGGCATTGTCAGAGTGGTGAGCAAATTCCGATTGAACAACGCCCGGCCAGAGAAGTCACTCACATCGGCGGTAAACAAATTGCGCCGGATGGCATCGCAGTGAGCAATCCGGCATTTGATATTACGCCGGCAAAATTAATAACGGCGATTGTTACTGAAGCAGGCGTTGTTTTGTCGCCTTCAGTCGCTACAATGAGCAATGTTCATTTGAACACATAAGGAGTCAGTCATGGCACAAACAGCATTGGTTACCGGCAGTAATCGGGGTATCGGTCTTGAACTATGCCGGCAGTTAAAACAACGTGGTTATGATGTTATCGCGACTTGTCGGCATAAATCGCCAGCACTGAACGAATTGGGCGTTGAAATTCTTGAAGATGTTGAGGTTAGCGAGCCATTCAGCCTGCATAATCTCTCAGAGAAACTGGGTGATCGCAAAATTGACTTGTTGATGAATAACGCTGGGATTGCTGGTGGCTTAGGGCTGGCCGATATTGATGTCAACACCGTCGAAAGTTTCAAACGGATGTTTGAGGTCAATAGCCTTGGGCCATTGCTGACCACGCAGGCGCTGCTGAAACACTTACCAGAGGGCAGTAAAGTGGGTCTGGTGACCAGCAGAATGGGGTCCATTGCTGATAATGACTCCGGTGGCAGTTATGCCTACAGGATGTCGAAAGCGGCCCTTAATGCCGCGGGTAAATCGTTGTCCATCGATCTGAAAAGCAAAAGTATTGCTGTGGCGATTTTGCATCCGGGTTGGGTGCGCACCGATATGACCGGCCATGGTGGCCTAGTTGATGCCGATGAATCAGCTAAAGGTTTGTTAGATCGTATGGCCGAACTGAATCTCGAAAACAGCGGTACTTTCTGGCATATGAATGGTGACGAATTGCCTTGGTAGCCTATCCAGCACTGAGCCAGCATCAGCAGCGTAAATTACCCACCTTACTGAAATCGGCAACGCCGGTTGCCGCCGAATTCGATGACAGTAGTCATCAAATCTGGTTTTGTGAAACGGATGTTGGTCCTTTAGTATTGAAGGTTGCCGATAGACCGGTAATCCGCTGCTCAGCATTTTGGCAGGGTGTAAACCGTTTGTTCGCACTGAATTTTCCGGCATCGCTGGCTGATACCGTTTCTGTGCAGCAGTTTTTAAGTCGACATAGCCCGTTGCTGATTCCGGAATGTTTATCAGCGGCTAATGGTTTTATTGTCTGCCGGCAATTAGCGGGCAAAACCATAGACGCTGAAGCGGTCAATCCGGATATCATCAGACTACTGGCCAGACATGTTGCCGCTTTGCATCAGCAAACAGCGGTTCGCTGGGGGGCATTACAAAAACCTAAGTTTACTGCGGATTTATGGACATCACGGTTGCGTCAGACTTTGTCTTATCTGGCGGCTAATCATGACATCGCCATTTCGCCGGTACGGCTGGGTAATGCACTGAAACAAGCGGCGGATATTCAAGCAAATCACTTTGTGCCGGTGATGCTGGATTTACGCTGGGATCAGTTCTTGACTGAGGATGACAAGCTGACTGCGCTGGTCGATTTGGATGCCTTTGTTTTGGCGCCACGGGAAGTGGAGCTGGTGCTACTGGAGTTATTACTCAATGCACCAGAGGCGGCAATATTTGCCGAAGAATATCAGCGCATTCATGCATTACCCGATTTATCTGGTGTCAGAACAGCTTACCGGGCCTTGCTGTTTTTGATGAATGTATTGGGCGAAACCGATGGCGAGGCGTGGTTGGCAAAGCCTATGCATTTTCAGTTTTGAACGGTTTGATTTTCCAGTAACTGCCGCCATTTAAAATAGCCGACCATCGCCAAAAACAGATAAATACTGAACATAACAATCGTTGCGTAAAAACCGGTTAATGCATACAGCACAATTGCGGCAGAATTTATCAGTTGCCAGTACAGCCAGTTTTCAATGACCTTGCGCGCCATCAACACGGTATTCATCACCGAAAACACCATCACGCCGGCATCGAGAAAAGGATACTGCGTGTCATAGGCTGACAAATAAAATCCTGCCAATATCGTCAAAATACTGCCAACCAACAAAAACGCCAGATGAAAATGCCACGGCCAACGATGGATAAACAGTTCAGCGGCGCGGGTTTCATGACGATGCCAGAGCACAAAGCCATATACCGCCATACCGATATAATAAATATTCAGCAGCGCCTGCATTGGTAATTGCTGTTGCCAGAACAGTACCGTGTAAATACAGGTACTGATAAACGCCATCGGCCAGCACCACTGGGATTCACGGCCAGCCAGTAAGATATAAGCAATGCCCAGACTGGCGGCGAATACTTCCCAGCCGCTCATTTGCATCAGACCATTTAATAACGCATCAAACCAAGCGGAATCGGTCATTTATCGACAATATCCGCCCGATCGGTGCCAACCATTTTCAACACAAAAGCGCTATGTGGCATCGCCGTAAATACCGTTTCGATTTCGCTGTTCATAGCCGCCATCACATCCCGATATTCACCAAACACCTGTGTGCTCAGCGAATTACGTTTCACTACCAATGCTGGGTTATTTTCCAGCTGTTCAATAAACGCCAGAATCGGCTCAACATAGTGTTCAGTCAGCGGGTACAGGCTGATATCAACGGAAATACGCATGACGATTTCTCCATGTAAATTCAAAGATCCGTAAAGACTCTGCTTAAAGGTTCTCAAGCTGGAATGGGTGAACCAGTGTAATTTTAGTTTGCGGTAGATAATAAAAAGTTATCAATAATCGTAACTGGCAGTCAGACCGATTACACGCGGATCACCGAATTGTACATAAGTACGGTCGGCATAAGCCAAAGACGGATCGTTGCCAAAGAAGAAACCCCGGGTGAAATAGTCTTTATCGAACAGGTTGCGCCCCCATAAAGTGAATTTCCAGTTGTTCTGATGATATTCCAGGCTGGCGTTATACAATACAAAGGAATCCGACTTGGCATTATGGCTATTGGAAAAGAAGAACTCATCCTTGCCTTCCATATTGGCACGTAAGGTCCAGTTCGGCGCAAAGTAATATTCTGCACCAAGATTGAAGGTATAGGCCGGCGCATGGGCCTGACGGCGGCCGTTGAGGGTCACACCTTCGGCTTCCAGATCGGGGTTGTCGAATTCGTCAAACGTTGCATACAACAGGCCGATCGCGGCCAGCATCCGCCATTCATTGTTAATCAGCCAGTCCATATCAGCTTCGATACCGATATTTTTGCCCTTGGCGGCATTATCGATGAAGTCGATAAACTGTGGGCCGATATCAATTGAGCTTTTGACCTGGGCATCTTTTCTCAGTGCGTAAAATGCGGCCAGATTAGTGACCAGCTCACCTTCCAGCCAGCGTGATTTGAGTCCCGCCTCCAGATTCCACATATATTCGGTATCAAACTCACGCTGCCCCGGTGCCAGACTGGCGTTGTTGTTAACACCACCGGATTTGTAACCGCGCGACAGAGTAGTAAAGACGAGATGATCTTCGGTGAATTGGTAGTTCAGGCCAAATTTGCCGCCGAACAGCAAGTCGTCGGGATCAATCTTCAGGTTGTTGGAGTCTTTGTAATCACCGTCAAAATATTCAACACGCAAGCCCGTAATCAGGGTGAGTTTATCCGTCAGATAAGTATCAAGCTGACCAAACAAGGCAGTATTTTGGGTGTCATAATCCCCTTCGACAAAGGTGGCACCAAAAATGCCGAAGTCGGAGTCCTGCTGAAACCGTTCGCTTTGGTCGAGATGATAAAAACCAACGGTCCAGTCACTGGCGTTATTGAAAATACGGCCGTTTTCGTTGGACAGGGCGCGCAATTCCAGCGAGTAGTTTTCGCGGTTGCGTTTGAATTCTTCAAAACCGATGTAGGGGAACAAAGCTGGGTCGAACTGACCGGCAAAACTCCAGTCAGCGTCAAAGCCATAGACAATATCCGATTTTGCGTAGGTTACGATCGATTGCAGCTGCACTTTATCGCTGGCTCGCCAGTCGCTTTTCAGAGCAAAGGCACTAGTGCGTTGTGTATCTTCGCCCGGATCATCGGCCAGACTGTTACGGCTGTTGTCCAACGTGAACGCATCATAACCATTATCGATATCTAGATGTAGCAGATTCAGATCGACAATTAAGTCGTCACTGACCAGAAACTTCAGATGGCCACGAGCAGTGATTTCATCACGATCCTGGGTATTGTCGCGACCCAGAAAATCGTTTTCCATATAACCATCTGACTGATGGCTATGCACGGCAATACGACCTAATACCGTGTCTTTGATAATAGGGCCTCCGACCGCGATACCCACCGCACGAGTGTCATAGTCAGCCAGTGTTGATTCGAAATTCATATCCAGCTCGTTGGTGGCCTGCTTGCTTTGCATATTAATGACGCCAGCCAGCGCATTGGTACCGTAACGCGTGCCTTGCGGGCCGCGTAATACTTCAACTTGCTCAATATCAAATAAAGTCGCCGCGCCGCCGGTACGACTGAAATCGATACCATCAATAATCAAACCAACAGATGGATTTAAAGGCGCGGCAAATTGACTGCGTTCGCCAATACCACGGATCTGAAAAAATTGACCACGCGAAGCGCCGGTGGAAACGTTAACGTTAGGCGCCAGATTCAATAGATCTTCAATATGCTGAGCGCCGCGGGATTCAATAATTTCGTCATCGAATGTTGTCAGACTGATTGGGATATCCTGAGCAACAGCCGGCCGGAAATCGGCACTGACTAACATTGAAGGTAAATCTTCTGGGGTGACTTCTGCCAAAGCGATACTTGAAAACAGTGCGCTGTAAACGGCGACAGAAAGCAGGCTGGGTTTCATAACTATCCTTTTTAATTGCTAAAAAGGACAGGGGAATCACGTCATTTGCGGGAGATCGCAAGCAGGTGTTACCGCCTGTCCCTACGCCGGTATTATCCGGATCAGGTTCATCGGGTCTTCACCAACTGGCGGATCTCAGGCCTTGCGACCACCCCGAGGCTTAAACTTTGTTAAAAAATTACTATACAGAAAGCAGCGTTTTTTGCCTATTTTTTATACAATTTATAAACGAAACAGTGCCGGCAGGCGCCTGAATGAGCGTAACTAAAAAGCCTAATTCATGGCTGGCCTCTAGACTTTCCAAACCGGTTTGATAAAAACCACTGATAGCCGCTTTGGCAGTGTCATCATTGAGCGCTTTTGGCTCATGATGATTACCGGTAAAAGTACGGAGGAATTTTGCTATCCAGGTGACTTTGCTGCCATTACCATCAGCTTCAACCATGAACCATGATTTGTATTTGCTGACCGGCATGGCAGGTACATCAAAAGTATGGCCTTCGTAGTCAATTTGGCCAACGGTGCTCATCTTGTCGATTTGAGACATATAGCTCATGCTGGCGTCATCGAATTTTTTCAGGGTTTCGTTGATAGTGCCGCCGCTTTTTAATGTAAGTACCCGGGTGGCGCCAGCTTCATTACCGCCAGTGACTTCAGTTGATTCGATAGCCGGATGCCATTTATGCAGGCTGTCAAAAACTTTGATAGCAGCTCAGATTTTGGCCGGTTCGGTATTGAGGGCCATGGTTTCTTCAACTTCGAGGCTCAAAACACCATGGGCAAATGCCAGAGCCGGGACTAACAGCAAACCAGTCATCAAACTTTTGAATAAAGCGCTAATTGGTTTTATTTATCTTATATTTCATTAAAGTGCTGAAATTCAGCGGCTCTTAAACAAGCCCTTGGTTGCTACGAGAATTTTTTCACAGGTCAATGGCTTTTTCCACCACGTTACGTTGTAAATGCGGTGCGAAATAGCTGATAAATGCATAGCTGTAGCGGCGTAAATGACAGCCTTTACGAATGCCGATATGGGTCGTGCTGGGCCGAAATAAATCACTGGCATCAATGGCTTTCAGTGGTGCATCTTTGCTTGAATCAAATGCCATGCTGGCAATAATGCCGATACCCAGACCCAGTTCGACATAGGTTTTGATGACATCGGCATCGGTGGCGGTAAATACCACATTGGGCTTAAGCCCCTTGTCGATAAACGATTGATCCTGTTGGGCACGGCCAGTGAAACCCATCACATAAGTCAAAATGGGATAAGCGGCAATATCCGCCAGGGTGACTTTTTTTAACGACAACAAAGGGTGATCTGGCGGGGTAATAATGCTGCGATTCCATTGATAGCAAGGCAAAATCGCCAGATTATCAAATTGTGATAGACCCTCAGTGGCAATCGCCATATCCACTTTGCCCAGCGAGGCCATTTCGGCGACTTCCGGTGGCGTGCCCTGCACCATATTCAAATGCACATCGGGATAATCGACAGAGAATTGTTTGATCGCTTTGGGCAATGCGTAACGCGCCTGGGTATGGGTGGTGCCAATTGATAGCGTGCCTTTTTGCTCATGACGTCTGTCAGCGGCCAGCGCTTTCAGATTTTCGACTTCTTGAAGCACTCGTTCTGCCGTTGCCAATACCGACTCACCCACCGGGGTGATACCCGTCAGTCGTTTGCCGTGTCGTTCAAAAATTTGCAGGCCCAGTTCAGTTTCCAGAGCCTGTACCTGATTACTGACACCGGGCTGCGAGGCGTATAAAGACTCTGCAGCTGCTGAGATGCTTAATCCCCGGCGGGCAATTTCACGCACATATTTGAGTTGTTGCAGTTTCATGGCTTATCAATAATCTTTGTAAAGATAAGCTTATGTTATTGATATTGAAAATATATGGCAATGGTTTGCTAGGGCTGTTAAATGCCCATGTCGGTTTGTTGACGAACAGGTATTTTGCTAAGCCCGGGCTCACAGGTATTTGCAGCACAGGGTGGTTGCCAGGTAAGAGTTATCAACCTTGGTTGACCAGCAGTGTAATATTCAGTGGCTTGTGACTGTGGCGTTGATTGCAATTGCTGAGGCTGATTATGCTTATTAGAAGAAGCATTGATACCACTAGCTTGTAACACACAGAAGGTCAGTAATGCTGAACCCAAAGTCGTTAACAACAATAAACGGTGATATGTAGTCATGTGTTTGCCTCTGTTGTATTGACTATATTGATTACGACTTTCAGCGATCATCTGTGAAAGAAACGTGAATGATTTTGTTTAATTGAATCAATCGATTTCGATGGTTGTTGAATGTAAAATTAGCTTTGGTAAAAACGGCCTAATACGTTGGCAAAAAAATAAGCTATATAATTTTTTTGTATATAAATAGAAGCTATTATTGATTGTTAGAATAATAAGAACTGATAAACTTACTAGTTTTTCTGGGATAGATAGATAAATAAATGGAGTGGAGTTATTTACTGGCGGGTTTATTTGTCGGCATCATGGTTGGTATGACCGGTGTTGGCGGTGGCTCGCTGATGACGCCCATTCTGATTTTTGGTTTTGGTATTCAGCCGGTTATTGCCGTCGGTACAGACTTACTGTTTGCGGCTGTCACCAAAGCAGGCGGTATCTGGGCTTATTGGCGACATGGTGTGGTCAACTGGTCAGTAGTGGGCAAGTTAGTAACGGGGAGCTTGCCAGCAACATTATTAACCTTATGGTTTTTGAGCAGTGGCATCAGTGAAGGCAACCATGATGCACTGATTACCAATGCACTGGGTATTGCCTTGATTTTGACGTCCAGTGCGTTGTTGCTGAAAAGCTGGTTAGGCGGGATTATGCAAGCACAGGCCGGACATCCGCTAATCAATGCTTTATACAAATTCCGCGAGGATCAGCAGAACAAAACCTTTGCCACCATTGCTACTGGTGTTGTGATTGGGGTCATGGTGACCTTATCTTCGGTAGGTGCTGGTGCACTCGGCGCGGTCGCATTATTGTTTTTATACCCACGCATGAAAGGGGTAGAAATTGTTGCGACGGATATTGCCCATGCCGTGCCATTGACACTGGTTGCAGGTTTAGGGCATTCAGCGGTGGGCACAGTTAATTGGGAATTATTAGGCTGGTTACTGGTGGGATCTTTGCCGGGTATCTATATCGGTAGTCACTTGGGAATTCGGATCCCTGACAAGATAATGCGAACGGTGTTGGCGGTAATTTTGATTGCGGTGGGTGTGAAATGTCTGATTTAAGTAAAATATTAGATTTATCAATGTTTGGCTGTCCCGTGCATAAAGCCAAGGCGTTGCAAGCCGCCCAGCCCTTGGCTGCTGGAGAGATATTACGTCTGAAACTGAATAACGATGCGGTTGCAACAGTGACCCGGCATTTGCAGGAAAACGGTTTTCAGTGTCAGCCCGATGCGCCAGATGTGATCACTACAATTGTTAAAGTAATGAAAAATGACTGAAATCAGCGAAAAATTACAAATAAAAGTCGATGCGGCCATCGCTCTGTTGAAAGAAATTGCTGCCGATTATTCGCCAGCCATTCTGGCCACCAGTTATGGTGCGGAAGATATGGTGCTTACCGACTTGATCTGTAAACATGCACCGGATATTGAAATTTTTACCCTTGATACCGGCCGTTTGCCCAAAGAAACCTACGATTTAATGCAAATCGTAAAAAACCAGTATCAGCGTGAGGTACAGGTTTACTACCCAGATACCGTCAGTATCGAAAATTTTGTCACGCAAAACGGTCCCAATGCCTTTTATGATGGCGTCGATTTACGTAAAACCTGCTGTGGTATCCGTAAAGTTGAACCATTGCAGCGCGCTTTGGCCCATAAAAAAGCCTGGCTGACGGGTATGCGCCGTTCCCAATCAGTGACCCGCAAAGCTTTGCCGGTTTCGGAATGGGATGATGCCCATAAGCTGCAAAAATTCAGTCCATTGACCGACTGGTCAAATGGTGAGGTCTGGAAATATATTCGTGCCTTCGATGTGCCGTATAACAAGTTGCATGACGAAGGTTATGCCAGTATTGGCTGCGCGCCCTGCACGCGGGCGATTACGCCGGGTGAAGATATTCGCGCCGGCCGCTGGTGGTGGGAAAATCCGGAAAATAAAGAATGTGGCCTGCACGTCAAAGCCAAATAACAGAGATCAATGATGATTGAAAAGAAATTAACCCACTTAAAACAACTGGAAGCAGAGAGCATCCATATCATGCGGGAAGTCGCTGCCGAGTTTGAAAACCCGGTAATGCTGTATTCCATCGGTAAAGATTCAGCGGTGATGTTGCACTTGGCGATGAAAGCCTTTTATCCGGGTAAACCGCCATTTCCGCTGATGCATATTGATACCACTTGGAAATTCAAGGAAATGGTCAAATTCCGCGATAACATGGCTAAAGAGCTGGGGCTGGATTTGATTGTTCATACCAACGAAGAAGGCCGTGCCGCCGGTATCAATCCGTTTGACCACCCTCGCTATACCGACATCATGAAAACCGATGCATTGAAAGAAGCACTTAGCAAACATGGTTTTGATGCCGCTTTTGGTGGTGCACGTCGTGATGAAGAAAAATCCCGCGCCAAAGAACGTGTCTATTCCTTCCGCGACAAAAACCACCGTTGGGATCCAAAAGCGCAGCGCCCGGAGCTGTGGAATATCTATAATAGCAAGGTCAATAAAGGCGAAAGCATCCGGGTATTCCCGCTGTCCAACTGGACCGAACTGGATATCTGGCAATATATCTATCTGGAGCAGATCCCTATCGTGCCGCTGTATTACGCGGCCGAGCGCCCTGTTGTTAATTACAATGGTCTTACCATTATGGTCGATGACGACCGGATGCGTATTCCTGAAGGTGAGCAAATCCGTATGGAAAAAGTCCGCTTCCGTACGCTCGGCTGCTATCCACTGACCGGCGCCGTTAAATCTGACGCCGACACCTTGCCGGAAATTATTCAGGAAATGCTGCTGACCACGACTTCAGAACGTCAGGGCCGGGCTATTGATCATGATGAGGCCGGATCGATGGAGAAGAAAAAACAGGAAGGTTATTTCTAATTTCTGAGCGATTTCCGTGAATTGATTTAAACCAACAGAATTTAATACCGGACACAAACTATGGCATACGAAACTGATGCACTTATCGCCTCTGATATTGAGGCTTATCTGAAGCAACACGAAAACAAAGAACTGCTGCGTTTTCTGACCTGTGGCAATGTCGATGATGGCAAAAGCACGCTGATTGGTCGCTTGTTACATGATTCAAAAATGATTTACGAAGATCAGCTGGAAGCGGTCACCCGCGACAGTGCCAAATCCGGCACTACCGGCGATCAGGTGGATCTGGCTTTGCTGGTGGATGGTTTACAGGCCGAACGCGAACAGGGCATCACCATTGACGTCGCTTATCGCTATTTTTCAACCACCAAACGCAAATTTATTATTGCTGATACGCCCGGCCATGAGCAGTACACCCGCAATATGGCCACCGGCGCATCGACTAGTCAGCTGGCCGTGATTTTGATTGATGCCCGTCACGGTGTACAAACGCAAACGCGCCGCCATAGTTTTATTGCTTCTTTACTGGGTATTAAACATGTCATCGTCGCCATCAATAAAATGGATTTGATGGATTACAGTGAGCAGGTATTTAACGATATTCGCAAAACTTACAGCGAATTTGCCCGTGAACTGGAAATCGATGATATTCACTTTGTGCCGATGTCCGCACTTGACGGCGATAACGTGGTTAATCGCAGCGAAAATATGCCCTGGTATGACGGTCAGACCATGATGGAACTGCTGGAAAGCATTGAAATCAGCCATGACGCCAATACCGAAGATCTGCGTTTTCCGGTGCAATTTGTGAATCGACCAAATCTGAATTTCCGGGGCTACTGCGGTACCTTGTCAGCCGGCGTCTTAAAACCCGGCGATGCCATTACGGTGTTGCCATCCGGTAAAGAAAGCACCATTAAATCAATCGTCACCTACGATGGCGAACTGGATTTTGCCGTACCAGGTGAAGCGATTACCGTAACTTTACGTGATGAAATTGATGTCAGCCGTGGTGATATGATTGTCCACCGTAATCATCAGCCACATGTATCCAGCCATTTTAAAGCGATGGTGGTATGGATGACAGAACAGCCGTTGGTCACCAACAAGCAATACAGCATTAAAGTGGGTGTTGCTGATAGTGCCGGTGTATTGACCAATGTCGACTATCAAATCGACATCAATAGCTTGCAACATAAAGATGCCAGCGTGCTGGGTCTCAATGAAATTGGCCGGTGTGAATTTGCGCTAAATAAACCCGTGGTATTTGATGCCTATAAACGCAACCGCCACACTGGTGCGTTTATTGTTATTGATAGGCTAACCAATGTCACGATTGGTGCCGGTATGATTACCGAAGCCGTTAATCATGATGGTGAAAAAGTCATCGCCGGAGACTTCTCGGTGTTTGAACTGGAACTCAATGCTTTGATCCGCAAACACTTCCCGCACTGGGACTGCAAAGATCTCAGAAATCTTTTGGCTTAGCGTTTAAGCTGTCAGGCCATAATGTGATGTGCTTTACATTATGGCCTGACAGCTAATGCGCGAATTGCCATCTAAAATTAGAATGGCATCAAAAGTCATCTCTTACATACATGTTTTTTTCATGTCAGCGCCATGAATTTATTGGAAAATTCCTGTTCATAAAAAAAACAGGATTTGTCTGATTCACATAATGTCCAAGATTAGCTATTTTAAACGGCTATCTAGAAAATTGAATTTGCTGGAGGAATTATGAAACAACAACCCGACTTTCGTGAAGTAGGCTGTGGCGAGTGCGCGAACGGGAGCTTGTTGGGTTTTGATTTTACCATGGCTTTACAACCGATTGTAAACACCTCGACAAACAGTATTTGGGCGCATGAAGCTTTGGTGCGTGGTATTAACAATGAGCCGTCAGGACACGTATTTGCTAACGTAAATGACAGTAACCGTTATCGTTTTGATCAAACTTGTCGCGTTAAGGCCATCAAATTAGCGTCGGAGTTGGGTATTGATACGATGCTCAGCATTAACTTTATGCCCAATGCGGTCTACAAGCCAGAGTTGTGCATTCGCACTACACTAATGGCGGCCGAGCAATACAACTTTCCCATTGAACAGATCATTTTTGAGATCACCGAAGGTGAAAAAATCGAAGATTATGATCATCTGAAAGCTATTGTGCAGTATTACCAGCAGTCGGGATTTAAGACGGCGATTGATGATTTTGGTGCCGGTTATTCCGGACTGAACATGTTGGCGGATATGCAAACTGATCTGGTTAAATTAGATATGGCGCTGGTGCGACATATTGATACCGATAAAATCCGTCAAACTATTATCCGCGGTATTTTGCAGGTGTGTGCTGATTTGAATATCCGCGTTATTGCTGAAGGTGTCGAAAGCCGCGAAGAGTTGCAAACCTTAAAGTCCATGGGCATTGAGCTATTTCAGGGCTATTATTTTGCCCGGCCATCTTTTCAGTCAATAGCTGATATCGATCCAGCTTTATTCGCTAATTAACGCCATCCGCCATTTTTCCAGTTTGACCTGAAATGACATCGCCGCATGAGCCGGACTGGTTGACGGTAACTTTACCAGTTGAATAGCGTCTGGGATGTTTACATGCCGCTGAAATAACTGTGCGGCTTTAGCGCCGTTAAACAAAATCCGGCTAATGTCAGGATGCCGGCTGAGCAACGCCGGAAAGTTGTTGATAGCCAAACTGTTACTGTCAATATCACTATCCAGACTGCCACGCCGCCGGCAACTGTGCAGCACATCCCATAAAGCAATTTTTTCGTTGATAAGCGCCTGACAGCGTCTGGCATAATCTAAATGTGGCCAGTCATAAATCTGCTGCATAATTGGCCAAAAAGCATTGCGTGGATGTGCATAATATTGCTGTTGTTGCAGTGAAGCGATCCCCGGTATAGAGCCGAGAATTAACACCTGTGCATCGGGCCTGGCCAGCCAGTCAAAACCTTGTGCCAACGATAATGACATTATTGATAGAGATTACCGTCGTGACGGATCCAGCCATGCGGATGTTGATTGGCCGGATCATGATGGGTCCAGTGCATAATGCCGCCTTTATCATTCCAGACATATTCTCCGTATAAATCAACTTCATCGCCGACTTGTAAATTATCGATTCGCGGTGCTACGTCAATATTATGTGCAACCAGTAAGGTCAGGCCGCTGGGCAGTTCGACAATAAACCGCTGGTGGCAGCTGCCATCGTTATCATCAGCCAGCAATTTGGTAACTTCGCCGCTGACTTCAAGCTGCACATCCGATTGACGATTTGCAAACAGACTTTCCGCAGTAACCGCATTCAGCGCCTTGCGATCAACTTCTGCCTGATAAAAGCTGCCGATAAACAGCACCACGGCAAAACCGAAAATCAGCCAGACACGTTGTATCATGCGTTTTTGTTTAGACATATACAGGCTCCGCAAACATGCCGCTTAATATGCCATATTTGGCCGATGCAAGCAGATTGCTAAGCTGAAATTTGCGACGTGTTACTGGTTTTTAGCGTGCATTCGGCTTGATGTTTGCGCAAATTATGATTTTCAATCACAACCCGCAGTGGTGGATATGAAAGATAAACAAGCCCTAACCCTTTTGTTGATGCTGGATTAATCAGCAGAACCCCTGTAACACTTGCTGCTGATCTGGCGGTATTGCCGATTGGTAAACTGACAAATCAATCGCCAGCGCTATATGAATATAGCTATTTATAATTTCCTGTTATAAGCCGTCACCGTTATAATATTGCGTCCATTGAAACCGTTTAGAGATCTTAGATGTATCAATACGATAAATATGATCAGGCAATGGTCGATCAGCGCGTCGCGCAATATCGCGACCAGACCCGACGCTATCTGGCGGGCGAGTTAACTGAAGATCAATTCCGGCCGCTTCGCTTGGCCAACGGCCTGTATATCCAAATACATGCGCCAATGCTGCGGGTGGCGGTGCCTTACGGCATGATGTCCGCAACGCAGATCCGTAAAATTGCCGATATAGCCCGTCGTTATGACCGCGGTTTTGTGCATTTCACCACCCGTACTAATTTTCAGATGAACTGGCCGAAACTGGAAGATGTACCGGATATTCTGGCGGAATTGGCAACGGTACAAATGCACGCTATCCAGACCAGTGGTAATGATATTCGTAATACCACCACCGATCAGCTGGCTGGTATTAATGCCGATGAGATTGAAGATCCACGTCCCTGGGCAGAGATCATCCGCCAGTGGTCAACCTTCCATCCGGAATTTGCCTACCTGCCGCGTAAATTTAAAATCGCCATAATCGCCACTAAAGAAGATCGTGCGGCCACGCAGTTGCATGATATTGGCCTGCGCATGGTTAAAAATCATGATGGCGAAGTTGGCTTCGAAGTGCTGGTGGGCGGCGGTTTAGGCCGTACGCCGGTGATTGGTGTACAGATTCGGCCGTTTCTGGAAAAACAAGATGTATTGTCTTATCTGGAGGCAATTCTGCGGGTATATAACCGTCTGGGCCGCCGTGATAACAAATACAAAGCCCGTATCAAAATCACTGTCCGTGAGCATGGTATTAATCATATCCGCGAATTGGTTGAAGCGGAATGGGTGCAAATGCGTCAGCAGTTGAAGCTGGATCAAAAAGAAATTGATCGGGTCAAAGCCCATTTTACCGAGCCGGATTATGAAACCGATGCGGCCAGTGATACCACGTTTGATGAAATGCTGGCCGAAGACCAGGACTTCGCTCGCTGGGTTAAACAAAACACCGTTGTTCATAAAGTCCCAGGTTACCGCGCAGCCTATATTTCACTGAAAAAACCGGGGGTGCCGCCGGGCGATATTACTTCTGAGCAATTGGATCTGGTTGCTGATTTAGCCGACGAATTCAGCTTTGGTGAAGTGCGCTCAACGCATACTCAAAACCTAGTGCTCGGCGATGTCAAACAAGCTGATTTATACGCCTTGTGGCTGCAACTACACGCTGAAGGTTTGGCAACGCCCAATATCAACACATTAGGCGATATTATCTGCTGCCCGGGTCTGGATTATTGTGGTCTGGCCAATGCCAAATCAATTCCATTATCGAAACAAATTATGCAGCGTTTTGAAGATGTGGATTACCTTAATGATCTGGGCGATATTAAGATCAAATTCTCCGGTTGTATGAATGGCTGCGCCCATCAGAGTGTTGGCCATATCGGTATTCTCGGCGTCGATAAAAAAGGCGAGGAGTGGTATCAATTTACCCTGGGGGGCAGTTCCGAAGCCGATGCGTCTCTTGGCGAACGTTTGGGTCGGGCAATACCGAAAGATGATGTGGTCGATACCGTCGGTCAGTTACTCGATGCTTATGTTGAATTGCGCCATGAGGATGAGAGCTTTCTGGCCACTGTCCGTCGTTTAGGCATTGAACCATTCAAAGACCGGGTATATGCAGATGCAAATAATTAAAGATCGCGAAATCGTAGAAGATAACTGGCAGCATCTGGATGATGAAGCGCCGCTTACCAAAGGTAATATCACGGTATCGCTGAATCGCTGGCAAGAACAACACGATATCTTAAGCAAACATCAGGATGGCCTGGGTATTCGTTTATCGGGTGATGATCCTCTAGAAGAAATCGTGCCGGATTTGGCGCGTTTTCAGTTGGTGGTGCTGATTTTCCCAGCCTTTACTGATGGCCGTTGTTATTCTTATGCCAAGTTATTGCGTGAGCGCTATAACTTTAAAGCGGAGATCCGTGCGCAGGGTGATGTGCTTTTTGATCAACTGTTTTATATGTCGCAATGTGGCATCAACAGTTTTGAACTGGCCAATCCCAATCGTCTGACCAATGCTTTATCAGCATTTGACCAATTCAGCGAAAGTTATCAAGCGACCGTACTGCGGCCCGAGCCGCTGTATCGCCGTCGTTAAGCGCTTTTAATTATGGCGGTATATGCCATCGGCGATGTACAGGGGTGTTTCGACGAATTGCTGAAACTCCTCGACGCCCTGCAATTTGATCCGACTCAGGATCAAGTCTGGCTGGCGGGTGATTTGGTTAATCGTGGGCCTAAGTCGGCGGATACGCTGCGTTTTGTCAAAAATCTCGGTGACCGTGCCAGAGTGGTACTCGGCAATCATGATTTACATTTATTGGCTCAAGCATCGGGTATGACGGAATATCAGCATCGTCTTGATACCATTGACAGCGTTTTGCAAGCTGCGGATCGCGAAGAATTATTGACTTGGCTGCGCCATCAGCCGCTGTTTTATCACGATGCAGATTTACAGTTTTCGATGGTCCATGCCGGTCTGCCGCCGCAATGGACAATTACCGAAGCAAAGCAACGCGCCGCCGAAGTAGAATCGGTACTGCGCGGTGATAATTGGCGGGATTTTTTTCAGCATATGTATGGCAATAAACCCAAGCGCTGGACGCCGGATTTGCAAGGCTGGGATCGGCTGCGATTTATCACCAATTGTTTTACCCGCATGCGTTATTGTAATGATGACGGCACCCTGGCTTTGAAATTTAAAGGTGCGCCCAAAGATAAACCGGCCAAACAAAAACCCTGGTTTGAGATGCCGGATAGAGCTACCGCTGAAGAACGGATTGTTTTTGGTCACTGGTCACAGTTGGGCACTGGCCAATATGGCAATGTCTTTTCGTTAGACAGCGGTGCTGTTTGGGGTGAGCAATTAACGGCGGTACGCATCGATTCACAACCTTATCTCTGGACAACAATTGAAGCTGATCCAGAAGGTTTGCCAGCAGCACGCAATAAAACCGCTGCCGACAAGCAGCGCTGGTTATAAGCGCTTGTTAGGCATTCATTTTTAAACACAGTACAATAACAACACGCTTTTATCGGGATAACAAAACATGAGCAATATCAAAACCTTTTCAGGTGATTTTTCAGCGCAGGGCATTCGGGTCGGTATCGTTGCCGGGCGTTTTAACGATTTTGTCGTCGATCATCTGATTAATGGTGCAGTGGATACTTTATTGCGTCACGGCGCCAAAGAAAAAGATATTGAAATTGCCCGGGTGCCGGGTGCGGTAGAAATCCCGCTGGCGGTCAAACGCATGGGCAAAACCGGTAAATATGATGCGATTATTGCCCTGGGCGCGGTGATCCGTGGTGGTACACCGCATTTTGAATATGTTGCCGGCGAATGTTCAAAAGGTCTGGGCCAATTGAATCTGGAACTGGATTTGCCCGTTGCTTTTGGCGTATTAACGGTCGATAGCATCGAACAAGCCATCGAACGCGCCGGCACCAAAGCCGGCAATAAAGGCGCCGAAGCAGCCATGAGCACGATTGAAATGGTTAATGTATTGCGTCAGATCGGAGCTGCAAAATAGTGGCAGCCGGCTTACCAAGAACACAAGCGCGCCGGGCAGCAGTTCAGGCGTTATATCAGGCATTGGTCAATGATCAGCTACCCGAAAAAGCGGCTTTGGAATTTGTTACTGCCGAATACACCAATAAAATCGACAAAAACTACTTCCAGTTGCTGGTTGATGGCGTTATCAATAATATCGACGAAATTGACGCTGAACTCGGTCATGCCGTGGATCGGGATTTAAAAGCCGTCGATCCGGTCGAAGTCTCCGTGCTGCGCCTGGCAGTATTTGAATATATGCACCGGCCGGATATTCCGTATCGCGTGGTGCTTAATGAAGCGGTAGAACTGGCCAAATCCTTTGGCGGCGAACAAGGTCATAAATACGTTAATGGTGTGCTCGATAAAATGGGCGCCCGATTGCGCAGCGATGAGTATAAGGTTGCCAAAGCCAAACGCGACGCCAAAAGAAGCTGACTGGCCCGCCCGCAATTGTGAGTCAAAACGCAGAATTCTCGCTAATTAAAGCTTATTTTTCGGCATTAACGTCTCATCGTGAAGATGTGGTGTTGGGCATTGGTGATGATTGCGCTTTATTACAGCCGCCGGCCGGGCAATTACTAGCCACATCGGTTGATACGCTGGTTTCGGGTGTGCATTTTTTTGCGGATGTTGATGCCTATCGACTGGGCCATAAAGCACTGGCCGTAAATCTGAGTGATTTGGCGGCGATGGGAGCAAATCCTGCCTGGTTTACGCTGGCGTTAACCTTGCCGGAAGCTAATAGTGATTGGCTAAAAGCTTTTTCGGCTGGCATGGCGTATTTAGCTAAACAACATGACTTGCAACTGGTCGGTGGGGATACCACCCGCGGACCTTTAGCAATTACCCTACAGGTCACAGGCTTTGTTGAAGCTGATAAGGCCTTCCGTCGTGATGCTGCCAAAGTGGGCGATAAGATTTATGTTAGCGGCACGTTGGGTGATGGCGGTGCCGGTTTGCTGTTAAAGCAGGGCAAATTAATCACCGAAAATCTTAGCGAGCAAGATCAGCAATTTTTGCTGGAACGGCTGGAATTGCCAACACCGCGAAATGGTTTAGCCAGCCGGCTTTCCGGTGAGATTCATGCTGCAATTGATATTTCCGATGGCCTGCTGGCTGATTTGCAGCATATTTTAACGGCGAGTCAGGTCGGTGCAGTTATTCATACGGATGCTTTGCCTTTATCTGCAGCCCTGCAAAAACTACCGGCAGCATTGGCCCAAAAATTGGCTCTAACCGCCGGCGATGACTATGAGCTTTGTTTTACCGTTTCTTCAAAAAAAG
>JAVVFF010000153.1:0-4343 GCA_032250995.1 Methylophaga sp.
GCCGCCAAATGGAAGATTAATTCGCCGGATCTCGGTGACTTTATGCCGGATTTAAGCGGCGAACTCATTGCCTCGGGTGATTTGGCCGGCAGACCAACTGCTTTACGGCTGCAGGCTGAGATCAGTGGTAATAATATTGCCTATACTGATATCGCGATCCGGCGTTTGCAGGCTAATGCCAATATTGATTTAAGTGGCCAGAATAACGGTACATTGTCGCTATCTGCTGACAATATACAACTGTCTGGCCAGCCGCTGAATTCACTGACACTCAATATCAATGGAGCGCGTGATCGTCACCAGTTACAGGCCGAACTTAAATCAGCATTGCTGAATCTGCAGATTGCTGCAGACGGTCGTTTGAATGAGCTTGATAAATGGCAAGGCGAGTTCAGTGAGTTCACCTTTGAAACCCCCGATGCAGGTCGCTGGCAATTATCCGATAAAGCGTTGATAAATATATCGGCTGACGCACAAACCCTGCCGCAACATTGCTGGCAGGCAGCACAAGGCAATATCTGTCTGCAAGCTGTGAACAGCACTGAAAACGGCTGGCAAGCAGCCGGTGAATTTGCTGCCATTCCAATTGGCTTATTAGAAAGTTTTTATCAGGATGTCGCCAAACTAAGCGGTCAATTGCAAGGCCAGTTTTCACTGGCTGCCGATCCGGCGCAAAACTACACCGGTAGCGGCCAGATTGCTTTACAACAAGGCAAAGTACAACTTATCGGTGAAGGTTTTCGGCAAGCCACTCCGGTCGGTATTAATGCGCTAAATCTGCAATATCAGCTTGATGCGCAAAACAGTGCACTGGCATTGACATTAGCCCCTGATATTGCCGGTGTTTCTCCGGTCGATGCCCGTTTGCAAACCCTGCCATTAAAAGATTTTCTGCTGGCACCCGATACTAGCCAAATGTCGCTTCAAGTGCAAACAGCGATTGAGGATTTATCACAGTTGAATCTGACACATCCGGCGATTGAAGACTTAAAAGGCGTATTTAATGCCGATATTGATATCACTGGTACGCTGAAAAAACCACAAATCAACTCAATGCTCAGCCTGCGCGATGCGCAAGTCGTCTTGATTGAACAAGGTATTACCCTAGATAAGCTTAATGCGGATATCAGCGGCGACCCGCAATCTGGGATTAACTTTGTATTACAAGGCGCCTCGGCAGATGGCCCGTTTGAAATCGATGGTGAATTTTTATTGCCCGATAACGGCTGGCAACTGGCGGCAGCTATCAAAGGCGACAAAGTATTGCTGATGAATTTGCCGGAAGCTTACGTTATCGCCTCGCCCGATTTACAGTTGAAAATGACTGCAGAAACCGCCAAATTACGTGGCAAATTAACAATTCCTGAGGCACGACTGGAGCCAACGCAATTTAATATGGCCGTCAGTCCCAGTCAGGATGTGGTCGTGATTAACGAGCCGCAGCCAGAACCCTCAGTGTTACAAACCGACATCGATATTGTGGTCAGTCTCGGTGACAATGTGCAGATCAGTGCGGCTGGTTTTCAGGGTAATTTAAGTGGCGATCTGGCGGTTTCCGGAGATGCCGGTGAATTGCTGCTGGCGGATGGTGAAATAACCCTTGATGACGGCAGTTACGTTGCCTATGGTCGTAAATTAACTGTCAATAATGGCAAAATCCGCTTTTCCGGCGGCGCCATTGATAATCCGGATCTGGATGTTAAAGCGGTGCGTAAACTGACGGATGTGACTGTTGGTATTCATTTGACCGGGCCGGTTGATAATCCGCAAGCGACTTTATTTTCGACACCGAGCATGAGCCAGGACGATATTTTGTCGTATATTCTGATTGGTCGGCCATTAAACGAGGCTACCTCTGGCGATGGCGCCATGCTCGCTTCAGCGGCAACCAGTTTAGGAATTCAAAATGGTAATGCACTCAGCGATCAGATCGCCGGTACTTTTGGTTTAGACACGGTGTCTTTCGTTGGAGAAAGCCCGGAAACCGCAGTTGTGCAAATTGGTAAATATTTATCACCACGGTTATATATTGGCTATGGCATTGGTGTATTGGAGCCGGTCAGCACAGTACAACTGCGCTATGAGCTCAGTAAAATCTGGACCTTACAGGCTGAATCCGGTACTGAAAGTGGCGTTGACTTACTGTATATCTACGAGCGGTAAAACGTTAACCACAAAAAACCCCGCCGCAGCGGGGTTTGAGCCGATCCCTGGAATATGAGGTTTCGATCGTTATTAAACGCGGTTTTTTTCGCGGATTTCATCCAGTGTTTTGCAATCAATACACAGCGTCGCCGTGGGTCTTGCTTCTAAACGACGAATACCGATTTCGGTGCCGCATGATTCGCAAAAACCATAATCACCTTTGTCTAAATCATTCAGTGATTCTTCGATTTTTTTGATCAGTTTGCGCTCACGATCCCGGGTACGCAGTTCCAGGGTAAATTCTTCTTCTTGGGTGGCGCGGTCATTTGGATCGGGAAAGTTCGCTGCATCGTCCTGCATATGATGTACGGTTCGATCAACTTCTCTTTTTAGCTGTGAGCGCCACTTTTCAAGGATGCCCCGGAAATGCTTGGTCATATCGGCATTCATATAACTTTCGCCTTCGACAGGCTGGTAAGGACTAAAGTTAACGTCGCTTTGACTTGCGTCCATTTTAAAAAACCTCATACTTTCTAAAAAAATAAGGGCGCATCTATAGCAGATGACCATGGGTTGTGCAAAATAATCGACACATTCTAGCGCAAAATCTCATGAAAAAACGATTTATGAGTACATTAAAAGTAGTAATTTTCGATGTAGATGGCACGCTGGCTGAAACCGAGCGTGACGGACAACGTGTGGCCTTTAATCGCGCATTTATCAAAGATGGTCTCGACTGGCACTGGGACCCGATTTTATACGCTGAATTATTAGTGGTGACCGGCGGTAAAGAGCGTATCCGGCATTACTTGGAAAACTTTCATCTGCAATGCGGTTTTCATGGTGATCCGACGCCGACTATCGACAAACTGCATACCGATAAAACCCGTCATTATGCTCAGTTGCTTAGCAATGACACTATCAAACTGCGTAGTGGCGTCAAACGCCTGATTGATGAGTGCCATGAAGCCGGATTACGGTTAGCTATTGCCACTTCCAGCATGCTGGAAAATATCCGGGGTTTATTACGCAACAACCTTGGGGAGCAGGCCATCAGCTGGTTTGACTGTATTGTTGATGGCGGCAGTGTTGGCCCGAAAAAGCCGGCTGCTGATATTTATCATTATTGTCTGCATCAATTAGGCTTGATGTCCCAGGACTGTCTATTTATAGAAGATTCAGCCAATGGCCTGCAGGCGGCGCTGGGGGCTAAATTGGCAACACTGATTACCACCAATAATTACATTGATCAGGATGATTTTAACGGCGCTTTAACAGTTGTGAATCATTTAGGTGAACCTGATTTGCCCAGCCAGGTATTGGCTGGTGAGCCGATAAATGATCGCTATATTTCAGTAAATACTTTAAAGGAATTACATGGCAAAGCCTTTGCTAATTAGCCGCCGGGCGGCTGAAATTGAACCGTTTCATGTGATGGCGATTCTGGCCCGTGCGAAAGCGCTGGAAGCCCAAGGCCGGGATATTTTACATCTGGAAATTGGCGAACCGGATTTCCCGACCCCGCAGCCAATTATTAATGCCGGTATCAAAGCGCTGCAAAACCAGCAGACGTTTTACACGCCGGCGTTGGGGTTACCGCCATTACGTGAAGCTATTGCCGACTGGTATCAGACCCGTTATGGATTAACGATTTCGCCAAAAAGAATTATCGTTACACCCGGCGCCTCCGGTGCCTTATTGCTAGTGTTGGGTGCTTTGTTAGAGCAGGGTAAAAACGTACTGATGACCGATCCCGGTTATCCCTGTAACCGGCATTTTGTCCGCTTTCTGGAAGGTCGCGCTAAACCAGTGCCGGTTGGTGCCGATTCCTCATTTCAATTAACCGCGCAGCATATTAACGATTACTGGGATAAAGATAGCCAACTGGCCTTGGTGGCTTCGCCATCCAATCCTACCGGCACGGTGTTACTGAAACCCGAATTAAAAGCGCTGGCCAGTGCTGTAAAAGCCAAAAACGGTATATTGATTGTCGATGAGATTTACCATGGGCTGACCTATGACGGTATTCAACTGCCCAGCGTGTTAGAAGTTGATGATGATGCGATTGTCATAAACAGCTTTTCCAAATTTTTCGGCATGACTGGCTGGCGTTTAGGTTGGGCGGTGGTGCCGGAAAGTCTGGAACCGGTGATGGATAAACTGGCGCAAAATCTGTATTTGGCTCCATCGACGGTTTC
>JAVVFF010000014.1:0-25107 GCA_032250995.1 Methylophaga sp.
GGCGCGCTGAAAAATATTAAACATATTCCAATGAACCATATTCCAGCACGTCTTGGTGAACTTGAACCCGCCAAAAACAGTCCTTTAGTGTTGATTTGCCGTTCTGGACAACGCAGCATGCAAGTCGGTCAATATTTGGAGCAGGCCGGCTTTACTGACGTGATTAATCTGCAAAATGGTATGAATGGATGGGCAACGGATGTTGACCCCTCAATGCGAGTGTACTAACAGTAATATGAAATCTCCGGTAATCGTGCTTTTATTGATGCTGGCAATGCCAGCCAGTGCCGCTCAGAATCTGCTGGAAAGTTATGAATTGGCTTTGCAAAGCAGTCCGCAATTAATGGCGCAAGCGGCTAATCAAAGAGCCACCGCCGAGCTGGCTGAGCAGGCGGATGCTCTGTTTTTACCTGAGATTGACCTGTCTGCCGATACCAGTAAGGTCAGAACAGAAACGTCATCAGTCCGTTTTGCGGGGGAGACCGACTCTGTGGACCAAGGCTATACGCTCAGTTTAGTCCAGCCATTGTATCGGCGGGAGAGCTTTGTAGAAGATCGCCAGGCGGATATCGCCATCTCTGGTGCTACAGCACAATATCAAGTAGCTGAACAGGACCTGATTGTCCGTGTCGCTGATGCCTATTTTGAGGTGTTAGGTGTCAAAGATGATCTGCAGTTTGCAAAGGCTGAACGCGAAGCCATTAGTAAACAACTGGAAGAAGCACAGCAGCGTTTTGAAGTTGGCCTGACCACCATCACCGATGTCAGTGAAGCACAAGCGGCATTTGATATTGCTAATGCCGCGGTAATTGCTGCCGAAAATGCGCTGGCCAACAGTCGTGAATTACTCCGCGAAACCACTGGCCAATATCCGGACAGTTTATCGCCATTGGCCAAAGTCACACCGCTGGTGCGGCCGGAACCAAAAAGTATTGAACAATGGAGTGAAGCCGCGCTGGTCAACAACCCTTCTTTACAAGTGGTTGGCAGCGAAGTTGATTTTGCCCGTGAAAACATTGCCTTGCAACGTAGTGGTCATTATCCGACGTTGGATATTGTCGCCCAGAAAAATTACAGATCGCAAAGTGAAACCAATATAAGTGGTGGCAGCCAAACCCATCAGGAACTAGTCGGTTTGCAATTCAATCTGCCGATTTATGCTGGCGGTGCAGTCAACTCTCGTACCCGCGAAGCGGGATTTCGGCTGGATGAGGTCATGCAAACCGAAGAACAGCAGCGCCGTGCGGTAATGCGGCAAACCCGCGAGGCTTATAACAGCGTACTATCCGGAATTAGTCAGGTGCAAGCTCTGGAACAAGCAGTGCGTTCCAATGAAAAAGCCTTAGAATCGACCCAAGCCGGTTTTGAGGTGGGTATCCGCACCACGGTTGATGTACTGAACGCCCGCCGCGAATTATTCAGCGCCCGCCGCGATTATGCTCGTTCACGTTATCAGTACATTGTGGATACCTTACGGTTGAAACAAGCCGCCGGCATCGTTACAGTCGATGACCTGCAGCAAATTAATGCGTGGTTAGCGGCAAATTGAAAGTCGACAAAAAAATCGCAAGGAGCAATTCTTTATGATGACGCAGACAGCTGAGAGTGTGCTGGTGGTCATTGATATTCAACAAAAACTGGCGACGGCGATGCCTAAAGGGGTTCGGGATCGCGTGGTCGGCGAAGTCAATACTTTATCAACGGCGGCCGATGTTTTACAGATCCCGGTATTAGTGACTGAGCAATATCCCAAAGGCCTGGGACAGACCGAGCCAGCACTGACCAGCCAATTACCGGCCAATAGCCAAATCATTGAAAAAACGGCATTTTCCTGTGCCAAAGTGCCGGAATTTATGCAGGCATTAACTGCCACCGGCCGTAAACAAGTGATTCTGACCGGCATGGAAACCCATATCTGCGTACTGCAAACGGCCATTGATTTACGTCAGGCAGGTTTTGAAGTTTTTGTGGTCGAGGATGCGGTTAGTTCAAGGCTGAAAGGTAATCAATATAATGCCTTACACCGCATGCGGTTGGCCGGTGTGGTGATAACCAATGTTGAGTCGGTATTATTTGAATGGCTGGGTGATGCCCAGCATCCCAATTTTAAAACGCTGGCCAGACTTATCCAGTAAAGATCAGGCGTGCAGCCGTTGACGTTTATTGGCAGTGCCTTGCCGGGTTGGTTTATTGAGTTGCGGTAATTTAACAAAATCGGCTTTGCCTTTAATGCCATTACGTTCAAAGTCGGCCATCAGCATGGCCTCTGCCAACATCGCGTTAATGTGCAAATCTTCGGTCATCACCAGATACAGCATCTCAAATAATCGTTTCAAGGCGATATGGCCGGTCTGGCCACTGCGCGCATATAAACTATCACTGAGTTGCATAAAGCGAGCAAAGGGTTTTTCTCCCAGCAACGCCGGCAGCGTATTAAGAAACCGCCCTGAGTTGCCAATCAGATCCCAGTAACGGGCAAAGCGGTTGACCTGTTGCATATCATCGAACGAAATATCCCGGCTGCATAACAGGTTATATGGGGGCATCGGGTTAAAACGTAACTGGTAGTTATCGATATGCCGATTCAATGGTGCACCGCGCAGCCGTTTTAAAATACCGACCTGAATTTCATGCGGATTTAGCGCTACCAGTTGATCAAAACTGTCAGCAAAATTAGCCAGATTATCGCCGGGCAGGCCAAAAATCAGATCGGTATGTAAATGCGCGCCGGTATATTCACGCAGCCAGCGGATATTGGCTTTGCTTTTGGCGTTATCCTGCTTGCGGCTGATTAGCGACTGAATAGTCGTATCAAATGTCTGAATGCCGATTTCAAACTGCAGACTTTGCGGCGGGAATTGTTTTAAAATCGTTTTTAATTTTTCCGGTAGATTATCCGGCACCACTTCAAAATGCAGATATAAATCGTCACTCATCCGCGCTAGGAAAAACTCTAAAATAGCCACGCTGGTGCTGACTTTTAGGTTAAAAGTGCGATCAATAAACTTAAAATTACGCACGCCACGTTGCCAGAGCTGATCCATTTCGGCGAGAAAAGCGTCTAATGGAAATGCTGTCGCGGTTTTATCAAGAGACGATAAACAAAATTCGCATTTAAACGGGCATCCGCGTGAGGCTTCAACATAAATCAGCCGGTTTTTAATATCTGCATCATCGTAAAAAGCATACGGCAGCGTTAATTGATCCAGTGGCGTCGCCCGGCCATCGATATGTTTTTCAGCGGGCGGCTGACCGGCCAGCAACTGCTGGCACAGCTGCCGAAAATCCTGCTCACCGGGACCGGCAATGACATAGTTCGCCAAATCGCAGACCGGCGGTAAATCGGGTTTATGACTGATTTCCGGGCCACCCAGAACAATAACAATGTTGGGATCAATGGTTTTTAATAACGCCACCACCGCCTCGGTTTCTGTCACATTCCAGATATACACGCTGAACCCGATGATTTTGGGCTGGTGGTTCAGTAACCGCTCAGCGATCGCCAGCGCCTGTTCCTGAATGGTGAACTCCACGATCTTGGCTTGGCTTTGTAGCTCACCCAGGTTGGCCAGTAAATAACGCAGGCCAAAAGCGCTATGCATAAAGCGTGCATTCAGCGTGGTCAGTAAGATCGGCGTATTTTTAATGCTCATGGCTGGCGATTGAGCGTTTGTTGTTTAGTTTGGGCAAAGTCTTCCAATGCCGTTAAAACTTGTTGTTGCTGTGGGCTCAGATCCTGCTGACGGCAATCCGCCAAGGCTTTGGCAAACGTCTCAAAATTCAGCCAGGGGCTATCAGCTTGATTCAGCCGCTGGACGCAAAATTGTTGCCAGTCTTGCTGCTCATCAGCGGTCAGTGAATCTGGCCAGCTGCGGGCCCGGTAGCGAAACAATAATTCGCTTAACCGGTTATCGTTAAACGGCGGATTAAATTTAACCAGTTCGGCTGGTGTGCTTTGCCGGATCTGCTGCATTTTTTGTTTATCATCATTATCAAAAAAATCACCGCCATACAGGCTGCCATCGACATCCCGCTGCGGAAAATCAGCCGGCGCATTAAAAATGGCTTCGATTTTTGGCTGCAAAACATCGGCATGTTGCAGATATTGCTGAAAATGCTGATGGTGAAGTTCACGGTCTATCTGCAAACGTTCAGCTGCCGCATCATCCAACGCAGCTGCCGGCACCACTATCGGACATTTATTAATATGCACGGTTTTTATCGGCGGGCGGTGTACGCCTTCCGGTAACTCGGTTGTTGGCGTATACAACCATTGGCGCAAAGTTTCGGCATCTTGCTCAATCAGCGCATCCGGTGCAAATCGTAAATCGTAAACAACAATGCCATTCTGATTCCGTGGATCCCGAGCGATAGGCATGACCAGCGCGGTATTACAAAATTCCGATGCATACATTCTTGAAACATGTAATACCGGCGTCCGATCCCGTAAATTTAACATTGGCGCGATTTCTTGTTTACGGCGCAGTTGGTAAACATGGTCGTAAAGTTTGGGTTGCTTGTCTTTAATCAGACGCGCCAGTTCAATAGTGGCTTTAACATCCACCAAGGCATCATGGGCGCCCTGATGGCCAATATTATTGGCAGCGGTTAATGCTTCGAGGCGGAAACTAGGTTGGCCATCTTCACGATTTGGCCATTCAATACCTTCCGGGCGCAGTGCGCGGGTCAGGCGCACCATATCGATAATATCCCAGCGCGAGTTACCGTTTTGCCACTCACGGCCATAGGCATCATAAAAATTACGAAATAGCGTAAAGCGGGTAAATTCATCATCAAAGCGCAGACTGTTATAACCGACACCACAAGTGCCGGGTTGTGACAATTCATCATGGATTTGCCGGATAAACTCGGCTTCCGGCAGGCCTTTATTAGCTGCAATTTGTGGCGTAATGCCGGTAATTAAAGCCGCTTGCGGATGTGGTAAATAATCATCAGCCGGCTGACAATAAATCATCAGCGGCTCACCGATAATATTTAAATCTTCATCGGTGCGAATGCCGGCAAATTGTAGCGGCCGGTCATAGCGCGGATCGGTGCCGCCGGTTTCGTAATCATGCCAGTAGAGGGTATTCATTTATAAAGTGGCAAAGGCTGCTTGCGCGGCATCAAGTGTGGCCTGGATCTCGGCATCGCCATGCGCTGCCGAGACAAACCCTGCTTCAAATGCTGACGGGGCCAAATACACACCCCTGTCGAGCATGGCGTGATAAAACTTCTTGAAGCGGTTCATATTGCACTTCGTCACCTGCTCAAAAAATTCGATACGCTCAACGTCACTAAAGAAAAAGCCGAACATACCGCCGATCTGATGGGTGGTTAAAGCGATCCCCGCTTCACTGGCCAGTGACTGCAAGCCGTCGGTGAGTTTTTTGGTTTGCTTATTTAAATGCTCATGAAAACCCGGTGCCTGAATCAATTTTAATGTCGCCAAACCCGCCGCCATAGCAATCGGGTTACCGGAGAGGGTACCGGCTTGATAGACCGGGCCTAGAGGCGCAATACATTGCATCACTTCACGTTTACCGCCAAAGGCGCCAACCGGCATACCGCCGCCGACGATTTTGCCCAGCGTCGTTAAATCCGGTGTCACGTTATACACTTCCTGTGCGCCACCCAAAGCGACCCGAAAACCAGTCATCACTTCATCAAAAATCAGCACGCTGCCGTGGTCGTCGCAAATTTCGCGCAGCGCTTCTAAAAAGCCCGGCACCGGCGGAATGCAGTTCATATTGCCGGCAATCGGCTCGACAATAATGCAGGCGATCTGGTCGCCGATATCAGCAAAACACTGACGCACTGATTCGGCATCATTAAAGCGCAGGGTGATGGTATGTTCGGCAATTGATTTTGGCACACCGGCAGATGAGGGTTCGCCCAATGTCAGCGCACCACTGCCTGCTTTGACCAGTAATGAATCAGCATGACCGTGGTAGCAGCCTTCAAATTTAACGATCTTATCGCGGCCGGTATAACCACGCGCCAAACGAATCGCTGTCATAGTGGCTTCGGTGCCGGAGTTGACCATACGCACCATTTCCATTGATGGCACCAGATCACACAATAAATCAGCCATCACTGTTTCAATAGCCGTCGGTGCGCCATAACTTAAACCAAATTCACAGGCTTTTTGTACTGCTTCAATAATCTCCGGATGGGCATGCCCGGCAATCATCGGTCCCCAGGAGCCGATGTAATCGATGTATTGTTTGCCTTCGACATCGGTCAGATAGGCGCCTTTGGCACTGGCAAAAAATACTGGATCGCCGCCGACACCTTTAAAGGCGCGCACCGGTGAATTAACGCCGCCGGGAATATGTTTTTGTGCATCCGTAAATAATTGCTGATTGGTAAAAGCCTGCATGAACACGGGTCCTGTTTTAGATGTGCGATAATTCTAGCCTATCACAGCAAGAAATCGATTTTATATGAGCCTGAAACTGCGACTGCTTATCATCGTGTCGTTGATTTTGATCATCAATTTTGCGGCCGCTGGCTATTTTCTGGTGCAAAACGCCCGGCAAGCCGTGGCCGCCGAAATGGCGTCCAGCACCCAGCTGGCGCGCGGTTTATTAATCAATGCGCTGCCCACTTTGCGGTTTTCTAATGATCTGAGTGAACGGCTGACGTTAATTGTCGACAGTGTCCGCCATACCCGCCACATTCGCGCCTGGTTTGAGGATATGAATGGTCAGCCGCTGATTGGTCAGGAAGAGCGCATGGCGTTTTTCAATAAACCCGATGCGCCGGATTGGTTTATTCGCGTAATGGAACCGGAAGCTGTGGCATTTCGCCGCTTGATCACCAAAGGCAGTCAGTCATTTGGTTATCTGGTGGTGGAAGCTGATCCCAGTGATGAGGTGACTGAAGTCTGGCGCGATATGCAGGTGCTGTTTATCCTCGGTGGTTTTTTTCTGACACTGATTTTGATTCTGGTTTATATGGCGCTGCGTCAGGGCTTAAGACCTTTAGGGGATCTTGCCGATGCTTTGGCCAAACTGGAGACCGGTGATTTCACCGCTCGCGTCGATACCGGTGCCGCTAAAGAGCTGAGTCCGATTCAAATTCGTTTTAATCATATGGCCAGTGTGTTAGAAAAAACCATGGCCGAAAACCATGCGCTGGCCGGTAATATGCTGACTGTGCAGGAATCAGAACGCCGTGATTTGGCCCGTGAATTACATGATGAACTGGCACCTTGTTTGTTTGGTATTCGCGTTGATTTGGCAGAAATTGAGCGGATTGCCATTGAAAATAAATTGGCGGATGTTGAAGAAAAAGTCAGCTCGGTGAAACTCATCACCAGCCATATTCAGTCGCTGGTGCGAAAAATGCTCAGCCGGTTACGACCAATGACACTGGATGATCTGGGTCTAACCGATGCCTTGCGCGATATGCTGCATAATTGGCGTGATCGGCAGCCGGAAATCGACTGGGAATGGGATTTTGCTGGTGAACTCAATGATTTACCCGATACCCAGCAAGTCACGGTGTATCGTGTGGTACAGGAATGTACCACTAACTGTGTGCGCCATGCCGAAGCCAGTCATGTCAAAGTTGAGGTGCGCCGTGAAAAAGAAAATATTAAAGTCATGGTCACCGATGATGGCATAGGGCTAGACAATAATTTGGTAATTAAAGGTTTTGGGCTGATTGGTATGCGCGAGCGGGTTTCGGCGCTGGGTGGTAAAATCGCTTTTGATACCGAAGAAGGTCTGGGTTTACAGGTTCGGGTACTGATTCCGCTAAAAGGTAAAGAATAAATGAAACAAACCATGACGATTTTAGTGGTTGATGATCATCCGATAGTCCGTGCGGGTTGTCGTCAGCTGATCCAGCAAATTCCCAATGCCAAGGTGGTGGAGGCGGAAACCGGCGAGCAGGGCTACAAATTGTTTCAGGAGATTTATCCGGATCTGGTGCTGCTGGATATTACGCTGCCCGGTGTCGGTGGCCTGGAAGTGTTACGGCGGATCCGTGCTAACCGTGATAATGCCAAAGTGCTGATGTTTAGCATGCACGAAGATCCGGTGTTTGCATCACGGGCCATGCAAGCCGGGGCTCGCGGTTACATCACCAAAAACAATGCTGCTGATCATCTGGTTGAAGCGGTCAGCAAGGTGCTGGAAGGCAAAGTGTATCTGAGTCCGGATATGGCGCAGCAACTGGCTATGCTGAATATTGATTCCGGTACCAGCGCACTCAGTGACTTATCACGTCGTGAGCTGGAGATTTTGCGGTTGCTGGGCGAAGGCAAAAGCATGAATGAAATTTCTGATGTGCTGGGCATCAGCTATAAAACGGTTGCTAATAATCTGACGCAAATTAAAAGTAAGCTCGACATTAATAAAACGGCTGAGCTTATGCGTTTTGCGATTAGCCACGGTTTGTCTTCATAAGTGACAGCTGTCACAAAAACGTCACAAAATTAGTTAGTTACAGGAAGTTATTCCCGCAGTATTTGGGATAACTCGCTCATTGCAAACAGGCTGGCGCTACTTATAATGTGTGGCAAGTCCATAGGAAATTTCAGCTTCTATAGTCTTATATTTCTCTCTCCTTCTTATGAAGGTTTAGCCAGACCCAAGCGGTCTGGCTTTTTTTTGTGCAGACAACTTTAAATGATAATTAATCTCATTTAAACTTTCCAAGTATATTGACTCCTGATAATATGGCGCTTCGCTTTTTAACGCCTGATAACAGGAATACCAATATGTTTTTATTCGCCAATGGATTATCACTTTGGCGGCCCGTATTATTGGCCGGCAGTTTATTGATACCGGTGACTTTCAGTTGGGCCGGCGCATTGGAACAGGCAATTGACGAGCAAGTCGCTGCCGACAGTGCTGCACAACAATCCCAACAGAAAATTGATAATCTCGATGACCAAACCAACGAATTGCTCAATGAATACCGTGCGGTACTGAACCAGACGCAAAGTCTGCAAGCCTATAACGATCAATTAGATGCGCTGGTGACTTCCCAGCAGCAAGAGATGGCATCGATTAATGACCAACTGGCCAATATCGAAACCACCCAGCGCGATATACTGCCCATGATGATCAAAATGATCGAGGTGCTGGAACAATTCGTGGCGCTGGATGTGCCATTTTTACCTGATGAGCGTGCCCAGCGTATTACCCAGTTAAAAGCCTTGATGGACAGATCTGATGTCAATCTTTCAGAAAAATACCGGCGTATTTTAGAGGCCTATCAGGTTGAGACCGAATATGGCCGCACCATCGAAGCTTATCAGGGTGAAATCAAAGTAGATGCCGACAGCCGGACGGTGGATTTCCTACGGATTGGCCGGGTCAATTTGTATTACTTGTCGTTGGATGAACGTGATGCTGGCGTTTGGGATCATGATAAAGAGAGCTGGCAGGCGCTTGACAGCAGTTATAACAAAGCCATTGCCGAAGGCTTAAAAGTCGCCCGTAAACAATTACCGCCGAACCTGCTGGTGTTGCCGGTGAAAACCGCAGGAGCTGAATAATGAGATTGTTATGGGCAAATTTACTGATCTTGCTGTCATCGGCGGCGCTCGCAGAAACACCGGCCAATCTTGATGAGTTGTTGGAACAGGTCAAACGTGACCGGGTAGTTGAACAGCAGCAAAATGCCATGCGTGAAGCCGAGTTTCTCGAAGCCCGCGACCGCCAGACACAATTGCTGCAAGCCGCTAAAGCCGAGCTGGCCGAGCAGGAAAAACGAACCGAAACCCTGAATAATGCATTTGAAAGCAATGAAAATCAGCTGGCCGAGCAAGAATCATTATTGAATGAACGCTCCGGTTCATTGGGTGAATTATTCGGTACCGTCCGGCAAATAGCCAATGACACACGTGCCATGCTCGGAAGCTCGGTGACCTCGGTGAAATTTCCGGAGCGTATTGAATTTTTACAAAATCTCAGTGAACGTAAACAGCAACCGACCATTGATGAACTGCGTGAGCTGTGGCTGGTATTGCAACAAGAAATGACCGAGTCCGGTAAGGTCGAAACCTTTACCGCACCGGTGATTACCGCTTCTGGTGAAGTAGCTGAGCGTGATATTACCCGTATCGGTATTTTCACGGTTTTCAGTGAAGGCAACTATCTGCGTTATTTGCCAGAGACTCAGGATTTGGTCGAATTGGCCCGCCAGCCGGTGCCGCGATTACAAGAAGTCGCTCGTGAGTTTACGGCAGCGCCTGCTGACCAATGGCAGCCAGCGGTAGTCGATCCAACCCGTGGTGCCTTGATGGCGCTGCTGGTGCAAACTCCGGATTTGAAAGAGCGTATTCAACAAGGTGGCTGGATTGGTTATATCATTATTGCCTTGGGTGTTATTGGTTTATTGATGGCATTGTTGCGTTTTGTATTGCTCTTTAAGGCAGAGCGTGGCGTTCGCCAACAGCAAAAACAAACTACGCCAGACCGTAAAAACCCACTGGGCCGGATTTTGTCAGTCTATGATGAAAAACATGCTGATGATGTCGAAACCCTGCAATTAAAACTGGATGAAGCTATTTTGCGGGAAACCCCGGCTATTGAGCGTGGCCTGATAACGCTGGCTATTCTGGCTGCCGTGGCGCCGATGCTGGGTCTACTCGGTACCGTTTCCGGCATGATTGAAACCTTCCAGTCGATTACCTTGTTTGGTACCGGCGATCCGAAATTAATGTCGGGTGGTATTTCGCAGGCGTTGGTGACCACCGAGTTAGGTTTGGCAGTAGCCATCCCGATTTTGTTGATTCACAGTGCGTTGTCGAGCAAAAGTAATCGTCTGATCCAGATCCTTGACGAAGAAAGTGCCTCGATTGTGGCCCGTCATGCTGAGCAGCACAAAAACCGTGACGGATAACCTTTTCCAAATTCAGTTATTGATGGAAAGCGGCGGCACTGTGCTGTGGCTGATCCTGCTGGCATCAATATTGATGTGGACATTGATTATTGAACGCTATGTTTATTTACTGGTTTTGCACCCGAAAGAAAAACAAAAGCTGATTGATCACTGGCATCGGCGTCAGGATCGCCGTAGTTGGTATGCCCAGCAAATCCGGCTGGGGCTGATTGCCGAAAGCCGCATTAGTCTGGAGCGGTATCTGGTGCTGATTAAAACCCTGACCATGGCGCTGCCGATGCTGGGATTGCTGGGTACGGTCAATGGCATGATTCAGACATTTGATGTTATGACGGTGTTTGGCACTGGGAATACCCGCGGTATGGCAGGCGGTATTTCTATTGCCCTTATCACGACCATGGGCGGTTTGCTGACGGCTTTGTCCGGATTATATTTCAGCACCCAATTACAACAACGGGTTACCCGCACCGTTGATAATGTAGCCGACGCGCTGCGCCGAGATTAGGAACTGTTATGAGAAACCGGCATTCCCGTCGTCAAAGTGGCGGTATCGCAGAAATCAATATGACGCCATTGATCGATATGGTGTTTATTCTGCTGATCTTTTTTATTGTCACCACCTCGTTTGTTAAAGAAACCGGTGTTGATGTTAACCGGCCTTCAGCACAGACAGCGGTGGAAAAAGAGCGGGCAAATATTCTTATCGCGATTCGTGAAAATGACGAAATCTGGATTGATAACCGGCAAATCGATCGGCGCGCGGTTCGTGCCAATGTCGAGCGTTTGCATGCTGAAAATCCGGAAGGGGCGGTGATTATTCTCGCTGATGAAAATGCCAAAACCGGCGTGTTAATTGAAGTGATGGATCAGGCACGACTGGCCGGTGTAGCCAATGTTTCTATCGCTGCAGAACGAGATTAGCAGGGCTGCATGCGTATATTACTTGGATTACTGCTGGCGGTTCTGGTCAATTATGGCCTGTTTACGCTGATGCAAAAAATGATCAGTGCCGATGGTCTGCAAGCGCGTGATGATGAAAATATCCGGATTCTTGATTTTGTTCGGTTACAGGAAGAAGAAACGCCTCCCGAAGAAAAACGCCGCGAACCACCAATAAAACCAGAACCACCGGAAGCGCCGCCACCACCACCCGATGCGGATGTACCACCACCGGAACAACCGGATGTGCCACAGCCACAATTAAGCGCACCCAATATTGATGTGCCGTTAAATATCACTGGTGGTCCTCATTTGGGCGATTTTCGCGTGGCACCCGCGCCTGATCCTGGGCCGGGTCCGTCGGTACAAGCGCAAATGGATGGTGAAGTAGTGCCATTGGTACGGATCCCACCCAGTTATCCGCGAATGGCGCAGCGACGGGGTATTGAAGGCGTGGTGACTGTGGCCTTTACCATTACCAAAGATGGTCGGGTAAAAGATCCGCAGGTGATTGAGGCCGATCCGGAAAATGTCTTTGATGACGCAGCCCTGACAGCGATTGTTAAATGGAAATTCAAACCGAAACAAGTTGATGGCGAATCGGTAGAACGCCGTGCCACCCAGGAAATTGAATTTAAGTTGGCCCGTTAATGAAGATGCTTTTCTCTAAACTTATTTCAGCTGGCTTGTTATCAGCGATGTTAATGTCACCGGTGCTGGCCGAAGATGAATATCTATTGTCGGAAGACACTTACAAAGTATTGGAAGCGGCCCAGCAACAAATGGCTGACGAGCGGTATCAACCTGCCGAGGCTGCTTTATTAAAACTGGTCAATGACACCCAGGCCGGCAGTTATGAGCGCGCTGTTGTCTTGCAAACACTGGGTTATTTGTATTCAGAAACCGGCGACTACACCCGGGCCACTAAGCAATTTCGCTCAGCACTTGATTTAAATGCCTTACCGGAAGCTGTCACCCACGATTTGCGTTATAACTTGGCGCAGTTATTGATTGCTGATGGCGAATATCAGCAAGGTGTTGATTTGCTGGGTCGCTGGCTTAGTAATGAGCCAAAGCCCGATAATAATGTTTATGTGCTGCTGGCGACGGCGCACTATCAGCTCAAACAATTCAGTAAAACCGTCGAGAATATCCGCACGGCGATTAATCGTGCTGATGCCCCTAAAGAAGACTGGTACCGGATGCAACTGGCAGCGCATTTGGAAATGCAGCAGTACGATTCAGCCATCAATGTGCTGGAAGCGCTGCTGACCCGCCACCCGGATGATAAAACTTACTGGGATCAACTGAGTTTACTGTATTCACGACAGGACAAACAGTTAACCGCCTTGGCGGTCACCATGCTGGCTAAGCGGCTGGATCTGGGGGATGACAATACCGTGATGCGGTTGAGTAATATGTACCGTTATCTGAATATTCCGTTTAAAGCGGGTCAGTTGCTGCAACAAGCGCTGGGTGATGACGTTATTGCTGCTAATTTTGATAATCTGGAAAAACTGGCCGATAGCTGGCTGGCGGCCCGCGAAGCTGATCGGGCGGCCGCAGTACTGGAACAAATTCGCGCACAGGATAACAGCGGCGAAACCGATTTGAAACTGGCGCGGTTATATGTCAGCGAAGAACAATGGCAACAAGCAGAAGCACCGTTATCAGCGGCGATCGACAAACTCAGCGGTGATAAAAAAGGGGCTGCGTTATTGATGGCTGGCATGGTGCAATTCCATCTGGAAAATTTCAGTCGCGCCGAAGATTTACTGAAACAAGCCGGCCAATTTGAAAAACAACGTAATCAGGCGGCACAATGGCTGAGACATGTGCAGCAGAGCCAGCCTGAAGACGACGATGCCTGAAAAAGATCTGCAAACTCTAAAAAACGAACTGGTGCAGCATTATCGCTGGTTACGCCAGTATGGTTGTAATGATTCTCACAGTGGGAATGCCTCTTTGCGCTGGCATGATCAGATTTGGCTGACGCCGACCGGTTGTTGTGCTGACACGTTGATTGCCGATGATTTGATTCGTTGCAGTTTAGCGGGTGAATTAGGCGAGGGCGCATCATTGGATGCGCCGTTACATATTACTGTTTATCAACAAAACCCTGCAGCGCGCGCTGTTTTTCATAGTCATGGCCCACATGCGGTGGCAATGACGCTGAATGGCGACGATTTCCAACCTGTGGATTTTGAGGGCCAGTATTATTTCCCGGTGGTGCCGGTTATTCACATTAATTACACTGATTATCTGGCATTATCGCCCATGAAAGTTGCTGCAGGCTTAGCCGATCATAAAGTTGTCATTGTTCGTGGGCATGGTGTTTATGCTTGTGCTGAAACCATTAATCTTGCCTATAAATGGAGTTGCTCCGTGGAATTATCAGCAAAGACCGCCTGGCTAGCCGCACAGCAATAAACGCATTAACGTTGCAACAAAACGCAGCAAAATGGGTCTCAGACCGTCAAGCAGGGGCTGTTTATCTTTTAAAGCCCATTGTGATAAGGACTTTACCGATGAATTCTAAAAGCGCTCTATCCGTCAAAGAAGCTGTTCAACATGTGCGCACGCCGCGTTTGCATGGTAATGATATTGCAAGCAAACGCCGCGAAATCGCCGACTATTTCAACGCTAACTTTGCGCGTTATGAGTCACTTTTTGAGACGCTAAAAGACGACAGTGGCTACTACCAAAAATCGATTCCGTTGCGGCATCCACTGATTTTTTATTTCGGCCATACGGCAACGTTTTTTGTTAATAAATTGTTGCTTAGCGGCTTAATTAAACAGCGTGTTAATCCCCGCATTGAATCCATGTTTGCCGTCGGCGTGGATGAAATGAGCTGGGATGATCTTGACGAAACTCACTATGACTGGCCGGCGGTCAGTGAAGTTAAAGCTTATCGCAAAGCCGTCAAAAAGCTGGTGAATGAGGTGATCGAAACCGCGCCATTAACATTGCCAATTGATTGGCAACACCCATGGTGGGCGATCATGATGGGGATTGAACATGAGCAGATCCATCTGGAAACCTCATCGGTTCTGATCCGCCAACAGCAACTTGATAAAGTCCGTACTCAACCGCAATGGCGGCCATTTAGCGAAACTGGCAAAGCGCCACAAAATCAATTACTGCCAGTTCCCGGCGGTGTGGTCAATCTGGGTAAACAGTTTACTGATCCGATTTACGGCTGGGATAACGAATATGGCGAACACCAGACTGAAGTAGCGGAATTTAAAGCCAGTCAGTATTTAGTCAGTAACGCCGAGTTTCTGGCATTTGTTGAAGCCGGCGGTTATCAACAAGATAAGTTCTGGAATGAAGAAGGCTTGCAATGGCGCCGGTTTGCCAGGGCTGTATATCCGACATTTTGGTCAAAAGCTAAATCGGGCTGGCAATTACGGTTAATGACTGAATTAGTCCCCATGCCCTGGGACTGGCCGGTGGATGTTAACTATCACGAAGCCAAGGCTTTTTGTAACTGGCAAGCGGAGCAAACGGGTCAGCCAGTGCGTTTACCGACCGAAGATGAGTGGTATCGGCTATATGAATATGCCGGCGTCAGTGAGCTCGATGATCAGCCAGCAAATGCCAATATCCATCTGGACCACGCGGCTTCATCGTGTCCGGTCAATATGTTCCGCCATGGCGATTTTTATGATGTGATTGGTAATGTCTGGCAGTGGACCGAAACGCCGATTTATCCATTTGACGGCTTTGAGGTGCATCCGATTTATGACGACTTCACCACACCGACCTTCGATAGCCAACATAATTTAATCAAAGGCGGCAGTTGGATTTCTTGTGGTAATGAAAGCCGTAAATCAGCGCGTTATGCGTTTCGTCGGCATTTTTTCCAGCATGCAGGATTTCGTTATATTGTCTCCGAAGCGCAGGTTAACGTTGTTGATTCACATTATGAAACCGACAAAATGTTGTCCGAATACGCCGAATGTCATTACGGCGAAAGCTATTTTAATGTGCCTAACTTTCAGCAAAGTTTGATGCAACTGGCCATTAAAGCGATGGCTGGCAAAACCAAAAACAAGGCGCTGGATCTGGGCTGTGCTGTCGGCCGTGGTAGTTTTGAACTGGCTAAATATTTTGATGCCGTTACCGGTATTGATTTCTCGGCACGACTGATCAATCTGGGTGTGCAAATGCAGCAGCGTGGTGTGATTCGTTACACCATTGCCGACGAGGGCGAACTGGTGCAATACCGTGAACAGCGATTGGCCGATTTTGATCTCGACTCGGTCGCCGATAAAGTCGAATTTATGCAGGGTGATGCCTGTAATTTAAAATCAACATTTTCTGGTTATGATTTGATTGTGGCCGCCAATTTACTGGATCGTTTATATGATCCGGCACTATTTCTGGAATCGGTAAATGAGCGTTTAAATGCCGGTGGTTTATTAGTGCTCGCGTCACCTTATACCTGGCTTGAAGAACATACCGAAAAAACCAAATGGCTGGGCGGCTTCAAAAAAGATGGCGAAAGCTTTACCACGCTGGATGGTTTGCATGCGTTTCTGGATACGCATTTTAATCTAGTCAGCGGGCCGCAATCTGTGCCATTTGTGATCCGTGAAACCAGTCGTAAATTCCAGCATACGCTGTCAGAGGTCACGATTTGGGAAAGAAGGTCTTGAGTCAATTCGACTTTGATCAGTCGATAGAGCGCGCTGAAACCGGTGCGCAAAAATACGATAACCGGCAACTAATTTTTGGCCAGCCAGATGTCATTCCGTTGTGGGTGGCAGATATGGATTTCGCGGTGCCACCGGCCGTCAGCGAAGCGCTGCAACAACGCGCTGCTCACCCGGTTTTTGGTTATCACCAGTTTCCGGAATCGCTATATCAAACGTTACAAAACTGGTATCTGCAACGCTTTGACTGGTCGATAGATCGCCAGCATATTTTGATGTGTCCCGGTGTGGTGCCCTCGATTCATGCGGTGATTAATGCACTGACCGAACCCGGTGATGGCGTCATTGTGCAATCACCGGTGTATTTTCCGTTTTTCTCAGCGGTGACGGAAACCGGCCGGCAATTAATATTAAATCCCTTGCTGGAAACAGCGGGCGGCTATCAAATGAATTTGCCTGAGCTGGAAACGCAGGCCAATGCCGGTGCTAAAATACTGTTGCTGTGTTCGCCGCATAATCCGGTTGGCAGAGTCTGGCGCGAAAATGAACTCAATGCTTTACTGGCGATTGCCGAGCAAACTAACTTGCTGATTATTTCAGATGAAATTCATATGGATCTGGTATTTGCCGGCCACCGGCATATCCCGCTGACCACACTGGCTGAGCCGGGTCGGGTAATTACGACAATTTCGGCCAGTAAAACCTTTAATATCGCCGGTCTCAATTTATCGTCTTTGATTATTGAAAACAGCCAGCAGCGGCGTGCCATCGAAGCTGAATTTAAACGCTGGCATGTCAGCGCTGCCAATCCATTCAGTATCGTTGCCACTGAGGCGGCTTATCAATCAGGTACCGAATGGCTGGATGCGTTAATGATTTATCTGGTGCAAAACCGCGACTGGATAATGGATTTTTTTCAGGCAGCAATCCCCAAAATCCATATCAAACCCATCGAAGGCACCTATTTGTTATGGCTGGACTGTCGTGAATTAGGACTAGATGATAAAGCGCTGAAACAGTTTTTTATTGAAGACTGTGGCGTTGGTATGAATCCAGGCGCCATGTTTGGTGACGGCGGCAGCGGATTTATGCGGATGAATATTGCGGCGCCGCTGGCCTTGTTACAACAAGCCGGCCGGCAAATTGCCGAGGCTTATCAGCGACGATTTAGCTGATTAAAATCGGTGCAGATTATTTGGCTATGCACAAAAACAGCGCAATATTTCCTTAATTTTCATTTATTTGTCATCGATGCCTAGCAAAATATGCTGGTATTTTGTGGCATACGATTTGCCATAAGGTTCTGGTAATTACTGAAAGGAGCATGGCAATGACCGACAATATTGGTACTACCGCAGGCGTTTTATGGCAGTTTTTACAACAAAATGGCCCCACGACGACGAGTAAAATCGCTGAAACCTGCGCCTTGGATAGCAAAACCCTGCAACGGGCGATTGGCTGGCTGGCCCGCGAAGATAAAATTGATTTTGTCAGCCGTGGCCGCAGTGAATTGATTACCCTGAAATAAGCACAGGCTTAATCAGCTAGATATTTAACGACACTGAATGCGCCGCGAATATCGCCCTGTTTAAAGCCGGTCGCCTGATCGGTAGGGTACAGGCGGTTAATTTCCGCCTGTAAGCCGGCAGCAATATTTTCGCCATGACAGGTCAGGCAAACGGGCTCGGTGCCGATGGCTTTCATCATTGGTAAAGTGTCGCCGTCATCACTGACCGCGACAAATTTTAATTCATGAATTGGTGTGCAGGCCTGTTTTTGTTGCTTAAAATCGTTTAATGCTGACTGCTGCCAGGGTTTTGCCTGATTAGACGGATTACCCACTTTTAGGCTGGTGCGCCTGATATCAAAACCGGTATCGGCCGATAATTGGGCGGTAATTTAAGGGGCTTGGGTCTAACAGACGGCAACCGCCGCTTTCGGTCCACCTTTCTGCATAGCCGTTTGCAGGGCATGTTTAAATTGGCTGGCGAATTTGTTAATTGCCGTCAGAGCTTGTTGTTCAAATGCCGGCAATTTATCAGATGCAGAAGGTGAGCAGGTGGTGATATTGAGAACAACAGGCAAGTGAATAGTAATATTTTCATGATTGCCTTCTCTTATTTGGTAATGTTCAGACCATAGCAGATTTCAGCGCTTTCTAAATACAGATCAGTTACGCTCAACAACCTTATATATCAGCTGAAAGCAGCGATACTTGTACATCCGGCTGCTATCCTGCTAACCTTCGGGCAACCTGAAATTTGATGATAGCGAGCCAAATGACCACGATTTATGATGCTTCGGCGATTGAGGTACTAACGGGACTGGAGCCGGTCCGTAAACGCCCTGGCATGTATACCGATACCACGCGGCCGAATCATCTGGCGCAGGAAGTGATTGATAATAGCGTCGATGAAGCGATTGCCGGTCATGCCAAAACCATTCAGGTTATTTTGTATCAGGATCAATCCCTAGAAGTGATTGATGATGGCCGCGGTATGCCGGTCGATATTCATCCGGAAGAAGGCGTGCCCGGTGTTGAAGTTATTCTGACCCGCCTACATGCAGGCGGTAAATTTTCCAATAAAAATTACCGGTTTTCCGGCGGTTTACATGGCGTTGGTGTTTCTGTCGTTAATGCCTTATCAAAGCGGCTGGAAGTCACTATCCGCCGTAACGGCATCATTTATCAAATTGCCTTCGCCAACGGCAATCTGATTGAACCCCTCAGCGAAACTGGCACCGTCGGCAAAAAGAATACCGGCACCAGTGTGCGCTTTTGGCCGGATGTCAGCTTTTTTGATGCCCCCAAATTTTTAGTGTCTAAACTGCGGCATGTTTTGCGCGCCAAGGCTGTTTTGTGTCCGGGCCTAGTGGTCACCTTTGATGATTACAGTAGCGGTGAAAAAGTAAGTGATAGCTGGTGTTATGAAGATGGTGTTAATAGCTATCTTGCCAATGCGATGACCGATATGCCTTGTGTGCCGACTAAACCGTTTGTCGGTCATTTTGCTGATGCCAATCAGGAAGTGGACTGGGCATTAATGTGGCAGTTGGAGCCGGCCGAAGTGATTGCCGAAAGTTACGTTAACCTGATCCCAACAGCGCAGGGAGGCACTCATGTTAATGGCCTGCGCAGTGGCTTGCTGGAAGCATTAAGGGAATTTTGTGAGTTTCGCAGTCTGTTGCCGCGTGGCGTCAAATTATCGGCTGAAGATATTTGGGAACGTTGTAATTACGTGCTGTCGGTGAAGCTTGAAGATCCGCAGTTTTCCGGTCAGACCAAAGAACGGTTGTCATCTAGGCAATGCGCGGGATTTGTTACCGGCGCTGTTAAAGATGCCTTTAGTTTATGGCTCAATCATCATGTTGAAGATGGCGAAAAAATTGCCGAATTAGCGATTAGCAATGCCCAGTCACGATTAAAACAAGCCAAAAAAGTCGTCCGTAAACGGGTGCAGTCCGGTCCGGCTTTACCCGGCAAACTGGCCGACTGTACCTCACAGGATCCCACCCGCACTGAATTATTTCTGGTGGAAGGGGATTCAGCGGGCGGCAGTGCCAAACAAGGCCGGGATCGGGTGTTTCAGGCCATTATGCCGTTGCGGGGCAAGATCCTGAATACTTGGGAAGTGGATGCCTCACAAGTGCTGGCCTCGCAGGAGGTGCATGATATTGCTGTGGCGATTGGTGTTGATCCGGGTTCTGATGATTTATCGGGTCTTCGATACGGCAAGATTTGCATCCTCGCTGATGCCGATTCCGATGGCCTGCATATCGCGACCTTATTGTGCGCTTTGTTTGTCCGGCATTTTGCGCCGCTGGTAACGGCCGGCCATATCTGTGTGGCGATGCCGCCGTTGTATCGGATTGATGTTGGTAAACAAGTGTTTTACGCCCTCGATGATGAAGAACGGCAAATCATTTTAGAGCGCATCGAACGCGATAAAATTAAAGGCAAAGTCAGTACCCAGCGCTTTAAAGGTTTGGGTGAAATGAATCCGCTGCAATTGCGGGAGACCACCATGGCGCCGGATACCCGTCGTCTGGTCAGGCTGACTATTGATGCCGATGACGATACCTTTATGATGCTGGATAAACTGCTGGCTAAGAAACGCGCATCGGATCGTAAGGTGTGGCTGGAACAACACGGCGACCTGGCAACTATCTAGTCTAACGGCGATCTGGTAACCATCAGCCTAATTGAGAGATATACATGAGCACAATCATTGATGATCTGGAGCAGCAGCCGCTTCGTGAATTCACGGAAAAAGCCTATTTAGACTATTCCATGTACGTCATTCTGGATCGGGCTTTACCGCATCTGGCAGATGGTTTGAAACCGGTACAACGGCGGATCATTTATGCCATGTCGGAGCTGGGCCTCAGCGCCATTTCCAAACATAAAAAATCAGCGCGTACCGTCGGTGATGTGCTGGGTAAATACCATCCACATGGTGATTCCGCCTGTTATGAAGCCATGGTGTTGATGGCGCAGCCGTTTTCTTATCGTTACACGCTGATCGATGGTCAGGGTAACTGGGGGTCGATGGATGATCCCAAATCATTTGCTGCCATGCGTTACACCGAAGCCCGGTTAGCCGCCTATGCCCAGACGTTATTAAGTGAACTGGGGCAGGGCACTGTTGAATGGGTGCCTAATTTTGACGGTACCATGGATGAGCCGGAATTATTGCCGGCCCGTTTACCCAATGTATTGCTTAATGGTGCAGCCGGTATCGCCGTCGGTATGGCCACTGATATTCCGCCCCATAATCTGCGTGAACTGGTTGATGCCTGTTTATTGCTGCTGAAATCACCCAAAACCAGTCTGGAAGCGTTGATGGAATTGGTTCAAGGGCCGGATTTCCCGACCGGTGGTGAAATCATTTCGTCACAGGCTGATATTCGCAAAATTTATGAAACCGGTCATGGCTCGATTCGCCAGCGTGCCTGTTTCAAAATGGAAGATAACGAGATCATTGTTGATGCGCTGCCGTATCAGGTATCAGGTGCCAAAGTGCTGGAACAGATCGCCGCGCAGATGAATAACAAAAAGCTGCCGATGGTGGCTGATTTGCGTGATGAATCCGATCATGAACATGCAGTGCGACTGGTAATCGTACCGCGATCCAATCGCGTTGATGTGGATAGTTTGATGTCGCATTTGTTTGCCACGACGGATCTGGAACGCAGCCATCGCGTTAATATGAATATGATTGGTCTGGATGGCCGGCCGCAGGTTAAAAATCTGCACGAAATCATCAGTGAGTGGTTGGTTTACCGGATCAAGACCGTTACCCGCCGCCTGCAATACCGGCTCGATAAAGTGCTGGATCGCATGCACGTGCTGGAAGGCCTGCTGATTGCCTATCTGAATATCGACGAAGTCATCGCCATTATCCGTCATGAAGATGAGCCCAAAGTTGAGTTGATGGCGCGCTTTAATTTGACCGACCGGCAGGCTGAGTCAATTTTAGAACTGCGTTTGCGACATTTGGCCAAGCTGGAAGAAATGAAAATCCAGGGCGAAATGGATGCGCTCAGCAAAGAACGCAAAACCCTCGAACAATTGCTTGGCTCCGAAACCCGTCTGAAAAACCTGATCCGTAAAGAATTAACTGCTGATGCCGAAAAATTCGGCGATGAGCGGCGCAGTCAGATCAAACCGCAGAATGCCGCCAAAGCGCTTAGTGATACCGAGTTATTACCAACCGAGCCGTTAACGATTGTGTTATCAGCTAGTGGTTGGGTGCGCGCGGCCAAAGGTCATGATGTGGATCCGGTGACGTTAAATTACCGCACCGGTGATCGTTATCTGGCCGCAGTTAAAGCCCGCAGCAATCAGCAAATTGTCTTTCTGGACGCCTCCGGACGCAGTTACTCATTACCAGCACATACCTTGCCATCAGCGCGCGGTCAGGGTGAACCGTTGAGTGGCCGCCTGCAATCGCCGCCTGAAGTGCGTTTTGTCTCGGTGATTGCCGCCGAAAACAGCCAGAAAGTGTTGCTTTCCAATACTGCCGGTTATGGTTTTGTCACAGCGTTTGATAATTTACTGGCCAAAAACAAAGCCGGTAAAGCACTGTTTAATTTGCCGGCAGGATCGGAATTATTGTTACCGCTGGTGATACCGGATAAAGCTGATTTGCAACTGGCTGTTGCTGCGGGTGATGGACGCTTACTGGTCTTTGCAGTGGGAGAAGTACCGGAGCTCAATAAAGGTAAAGGCGTGAGATTAATTAATATCACCTCGGCACGTTTCACCGCCGGTCAGGAATGGCTGCAATCGGTGACGTTAATTCCGCAGGATTACAGTCTGACGCTGCATGCGGGCCGCCGGCATTTAACGTTGAAACCCGCTGATTTGGCACATTACGCCGGCGAGCGCGGTAAACGCGGGCATAAATTACCGCGCGGTTTACAAAAGGTCAGCGAGGTTACGGTAGCTGAGTAGGATCTTTGTTAAGATAAAGGAGTGAAACTAACCCCATTATCTCCGATGTCTGATGCACCTGCCGATCACTTTGACGTTTCTGCATTATTGCTGAAACAATCCAGCAAACATCGCTGGGCCAAATACAGCTGGCGTTTGCTGGGCATCGTGCCGGGGCTTTCTGATAAAGAAATAGAAATAGCGCAGCAGCAAGGCGAAATCATTACCTTGAGCCGTTTGCGGTTAAAGCTATATCGGCAATTTTGCGAAAGTTATTACGTGAATCTGACCGCTGAAAAAACCAAGGTTTATCTGGTTTGTCGTGATCAAGGCGAAGCCTTAACCCCGGTGCTGTTGACGGTTGATTTTGATGAAGCGGCATCCTACATGGAAGCCGGTGAAAAAGTCCTGGATGCGCCGCTGCCGGATGTTTTATGCGTTTGGCTGGAGCGCTTTGTACTTGCCCATTACCAGCCACAAAAACCGAAAAAACGCCGTCGTAAACGCTGGCTGGATAATGATTCGGAGGCTGCCAATGGACAATAATGACAGTGGCTTTTTTTCACGTTGGTCAACGCGCAAACTGCGTAAGGCAGAACAGCAAACCGAAAAGCCAGATGAACCTATTGTTGAACCAGCGGCAACAGAAGATCCGATCGAACAACCGGATGCCATATCACAGGAAAATGTCGCCGCGAAACAACCAGGCTGGCAAGATCCTGAATTAGATAAATCCAAACGCCGTCAGGCGCTACGGGATATTTTTCAAAAGCCTGGCATCGGTCTGCCCGATGGGCTTGATGAATATGAGCGCGATTATAATTATCACAACTTTGCCAAACTGGGCGATGTGGTGACTCACGAAATGCGTCGCATGCTGAAAAAACAAGCTGAACAATTAGCCGCCGCAGCTGAGGTCGAGTCAGACACTCAATCATCTGCAAAACCGGAAGCAACTAAATCTGAGGATAATAAACTTGCATAATGCCGTTATTGAAGCCGGCGCCATGGCTTTTGAACCCCAGGACTGGGTCAGTTTTGAGTCTGCTGGCCGTCTGCTGATAGTGGGCCCAGCCGAAAAAATCAATGCCGTGATGGCACACTGCCAGGGCTTGGTCATTGAGGTTTTGGTGACGGATGGCGGTGAATTAAATAGCGAACAAACCGTGACGCGGCTTAAAGGTGAGCTCAGCGAATTAACCGGCTGGCTGGGTGCATTTACCGCCAATATTGCTGGCGTGCAGCAACAATACGATCTGCTTTTGGATTTAAATGAGGTGCCGTTATTAACGGCTACCGTGCCGCCGATTGGTTATTTTGCTCCCGGTGATAATCAACAAGCTTTGGCCGAAGCGTTACAGCAATTGCCGGAGCTGGTCGGCGTTTTTGATAAGCCGAAATATTTTAATTACAAAGCATCAATTTGCGCCCACCAGCGGCGGGGTATTACTGCCTGCACACAATGTCTGGATGCTTGCCCAGCTGAGGCGATTCAGTCCGTTGGTGAGCAGATTCAAGTAAATGCCAATCTTTGCCAGGGTTGTGGCAGTTGTACTGCCGTTTGTCCTTCCGGTGCCATTAGTTATGCGGTGCCGACTTTAGATCAAAGTCTGGATCGGCTGCGGGCTATGCTCAAACAATACGTTGCGCTGGAAACTAAACCAGCCCAATTATTGATCTATGACACCTTACAAGGCGAACAATTGCTGGCAGTTTATGCCGAACAATTGCCGGCAACGGTCATCCCGTTTTCTATCGAAGAAATCGGCGCGTTGGGATTGCCATTCTGGCTGGCGGCACTCGCTTATGGCGTTAGCAATATTAGTGTCTGGGATGCCGGCAGTCATAGTGACCATGACTGGCAGGCTTTACAACAACAAATCGAACTGGCAAACCAACTGATTGCCGGTTTGGGTTATCCCGCAGCCATTAGTTGGTTTCATGGCCAGCGGCTGGCGGAATTAAAAACGCATTTAAAACAGCAGCCAACAATTAATTTACAGACCACCGCTAATTTTGCCGGCCTTGATGAAAAGCGCCGGGTCAGCCATCTGGCCTTAACCCATTTACATCAGCAGGCACCGGCAGCCGTTGGTGAACTCAAATTAACTGAGACGGCGCCATTTGGTGAAGTTAAGGTTGATACCAACGGTTGTACATTGTGTATGTCCTGCGTGTCGGTATGTCCGGTGGGCGCGTTGGTTGATG
>JAVVFF010000015.1:0-4301 GCA_032250995.1 Methylophaga sp.
TGATCTTGGAACAGGCATTTAGTTCATTTTTCTTAAACGAGATTCAGGTTAATTAGGGTTTTAAACTGCTTCCCTTAAATAAACATCTTTTGCGGTGTCGATAGTGCTGAAAAAGTCAACAATCGGCGCAAGGTCATTGCTGGCGCTGATTTTGATACATGGCCTGATCAGCGTTGTTATACAACTGCTGCAACTCATAATCGCCTTTATCGTGGGTTGCCGCGATACCGTAACTACATTGCAAATACTGTGTTTCACTGACGCTGCTGTTATAGGCGGCAACAGCAGCATCCAGCCGGTGCATGACTTGTTGATTATCACCGCCATTCTGATTGACGATTAAAGCGACAAATTCATCCCCACCAATGCGGCCCAGTAAATCGGATTCCCGGAAATTATTTTGCAGTAGCAGACTAAATTGCTGTAATGCTGCATCGCCGGCCTGTTGGCCTTCGGTATCGTTAATGGCTTTATAACTATCAAGATCAACATAAATCAGTGCTGCACCTAGTCCCTGCATTTGACACAGATCCAGCAAATGTTGGGCGCGATATTCAAAGCCACGTCGATTTAACAGGCCGGTTACATGATCTTCACAGAGCATTAAATTGGCAGCGATTTCTTCTTCGATCATCAGACCCAGTTCACGTAATAACTGATAATCATTTTCCGAGAATAACCGTGGCTTATTGTCTATCACGCAGAGTCCGCCGAGCTTTTCGCCGCTGGGCGCTTTGATGGGATAGCCGGCATAGAAACGGATATAAGGTGTGCCGGTTACTAAAGGATTATTTTTGAATAAGGGATCTTCAGTGGCATCTGGGATGACCAGCGTGTCATCACCACGAATAGTTTGGTTGCAAAAGGCATCCTCGCGGGGTGTTTCGCAAATATCGATGCCGATCTTGGATTTAAACCACTGGCGATCTTCATCAATTAACGTAACCAGACTGATAGGGACATTAAACAAACGTTTTGCCAGCCGGGTAATACGGTCAAACCTCTGTTCGGCAGGGGTATCAAGAATATTCAGCGAGTGTAATTTTTGCACCCGTTGCAACTCAATCAAGACGGCGCGGGCTTTAAGCCAATCAGCAATTTGCTGGTCGTGCAACGGCCTGCCAATAAAGTAACCCTGGGCTTTATCACAGCCCAGTTGCTGTAAAAACTGCAAGGTGGCTTCATCTTCAATGCCTTCGGCAATAACCCGCATATCAAGACTATGCGCCAGATCAATAATTGCTTTAATCACCAGCCGTGATTCACGAGAGGTTTGTGCGGTCATGACAAAAGATTTATCGACTTTGACTTCAGAAAACGGCATTCGTACCAGTTGCAGCATCGACGAAAAGCCAGTGCCAAAATCATCGATTGATAGCTGAAAACCCTTCATCCGCAGGCGCGTTAAAATATCCAGTGATGCCAAGGTATCATCCATGGCGCCGGTTTCGGTCAGCTCCAGCATGATTTGTTCTGCCGGTATTTGATGTTGCCGGCATAACTGGTCGAGGGTATTAAACAATTGCACGTTTTGCAGTGACAGCACGGAAATATTAATAGAGCACAGCAATTGTTTGCCAGCAGACTTAACCATCGCCTGATGCGTTACACAAAACATGCTGAACCAGCGCAGCGCTTTATCAAAGATTACCGCTGTCAGTGCATCAATTAGCTGGTTGTGCTCGGCAATAGCAATAAATTGATCGGGAGCAATATTGCCCAGTGCCGGATGTTGCCAGCGCGCCAGCACCTCAAAACCAACCAGTGCGCCACCCTGACATTCAACCTTTGGCTGCATCATGATGCTTAACTGATCTTGTTCAATAGCCTGTTGCAGATCGGCGGCGGTGACCTGGGGTATTTGTTGTAGATGACTATGATCGAGTAAGTCGTTTATTTGCTGCGGCGCGTCGTTGACCAGAGCACGAAAGCTACGCGGGTTAAACGGTTTGGGCAGAATGCCAATAATATTCAGGCCGTGAGCCGCGGCAGAGCGTGCCGCTGCCTGCAAAACCTGTTGACTTACGCCACTGGTGATCATGATATTGGCGCTGATATGTCGAGCGCTTAATTCAGCCAGTACTTCAACCCCATCCATTTCCGGCATCACCAGATCCAGGGCAATATGTGTCGGTGACCAGTTTTCCAGCGCAGAAAAAAAATCTTTGGCGTGATGAGTCACCACTACTGACATACCGGCGAATTCGGCAACATTTTTTAATGTTTGACCGGTCAACTCGTCATCATCCAGTACCAGCAATTTAAGTTCAATCATGAGTGATGGATCATCCCTTGGTGGTGCTTAAAGCCTGAGCAACACGTTGTAGCAAGGCCGCCCGATGATAGGGCTTATGCAGCAGACATTGCTGGCGCTTTTCCTCACTGAGGTCGTTTAGTATGTTCTCGGTATACCCTGAGGTAAATAATACCGGTAGTGCCGGGCGAATTTTTGTCGCCAGCTTCGCCAACTCACTACCCGACAGGCTATCGGGCATCAGTACATCGGTAAACAATAAATCAATTGATTGCGCAGAATTCAGCCAGTGTAATGCCTGATTGGCTTCAGCGGCTTCCAGCACCTGATAACCGGCATCGCGTAATTGGCTAACCGCATACTGGCGTACTAAATCATTGTCTTCAACCACTAAGATCGTTTTTTGCCCGGCGGGTTCTGCAGTTGCTTTAGCCGGATGGGGCTTGATAATGTTTTCAGGGCCGGTTACGGTCTTTGCTCTCGGTAAAAACAAATTAAAGCAAGTGCCCTGGTCAACGGCTGACCGCACCCGGATATGGCCACCGGATTGTTGAATAAAGCCAAACACCATACTGAGCCCCAGGCCACTGCCTTTGCCGGCAGCTTTGGTGGTAAAAAACGGCTCAAAAATCTTATCAAGTACATCGCTGGCAATACCATGACCGATATCACATACACTGACCTGCACCCAGTCGCCTTTATTTAATTCGGCATCATCGTAGTATGTTTGGCGCAAGATATTTTGGGTACTGATCGACAGCTGACCTTCATCATCCATGGCATCGCGGGCATTGATGGTCAGATTCAACAAACTGCTTTCCATCTGCACCGGATCAATCATCACTGGCCACAAATCATCAGCCAATGTCAGTTGTAATTGATATTGCTGGCCCAGCGAGCTGCGCAGTAATTCCTGCAACTGCGCTATCAACTGATTAATGTCTACATTGGCTGGTGACAATGGCTGACGGCGGGCAAATGCCAGTAAGTTGCGGGTCAGACCGGCACCGCGTTCGGCAGCATTGCCAATCAACTCGCTGAAAGACAGTAACTTCGGTTGGTCCTGTAAGGCGTCTTGCAAAATATCGTTATTGCCGGTGATAACGGTCAGCATATTATTAAAATCATGGGCAATACCGCCGGTTAACTGGCCGATAGCTTCCATCCGCTGCGCCAATTGCAATTGTTTTTGCAGTGCTTTTTCACCGCTGACATCCCGTTGAATCGACACAAAATGAGAAAACCGGCCGCTATCTGTGGCAATCGGCACAATATTCAGTTCAATTTCCACTTCATGTTGATCTTTGCGGTAGTTGGTTAATTGCACTTTTACCGGTTGCTGGCTGAGCAAGGCCTGGCGGATTTTATGCAGTTCGCTGCGCTGAGTTTTCGGGCCGTGTAAGAATCGCGGTGACTGACCGATGGCTTCTTCACGCCTATAGCCGGTAATACGTTCAAAAGCATCATTAACAAAGACAATTTTCGGTCCCGGCTCATCAATCGGCGCCGCCTCGGTGATAATGACAATATCATTGAGCTGCGATACGGCGCAGCGCAGTAATTGCAGCTCTTGTTGTTCACGGCGCAGCTTGGTGATATCCCGCAGATAAACGGTTAAACCCTCATCAGCCGGATACACCCTGACATCCAGCCATAGTTGCCGGCTGGCAAACCAGAAGTTAAAGGCGGTCATTTTTTGCGATAACAGCGCCCGTTCCAGTTGCCGGCTAAAACTGCCATCGGCATCAATAACCGTCGCACTGACTGGCAACTGATTGAGCAATACCGAACGTGGCCGCTCCAGCAAATTACCCGCCTGTTCGTTGGCGTAACTAAAACATAATTTTTTATCAAGGCTGAAAAAGGCATCAGTGATACTGGCCAGGGTGTTTTGCAGTTGTTGTGACAGCTGTTCGCTACGTTGCTGCAACAGCTTGCTCTCGCTGATATCAATGCCCGAGCCATACCATTTAAAGATATTCCCCTGTTCATCACGGGCTGGTGTGGCGCGGGTCAAATACCAAAAATACTGCCCATCATGGCGGCG
>JAVVFF010000015.1:4311-25092 GCA_032250995.1 Methylophaga sp.
GGAATTCGACTACATACGGTTCACCGGTTTTAAGTGATTGCAACCAGCGGTTCATGGTCGGTTGCTGATCGTCGGGGTGTAAAAAACTCAGCCAGTTTTCAGTAATAAACCGCTCGCTGGCACCGAAGAAATCGACGGTAAACCGCGAAACATAATCCAGATTACCATCGGGTAGCGCGGTCCAGGCAAAAAACTGAATGCTGTCAGCCATATAACGAAACCGGCGTTCTTCTTCGGCAATTTGTGCTTCAACAACCCGGCTGGAATGTATGTCCTGCAATACCCCGTGGATTTGACCGTGATGTTGATCGTCTTGATAAGCAACCAGTCGGAGCCATTTAATTTCACCGTTATTTTGGCGACGCCGGTATTCAGCATCTAAGGGTAATTTTTCGGCCTGCAGGTTTTGCAGTAAATGACGGCCATCAGTATCAACAAGTATTTTGGCAAAATGCTTTAATGACAGAGGTTGTTGATTAATCTCCAGAATCTGCGCAGCCTCAGCGGATAAAACTAATTGGCCGTTGTCGAGCCGCCAGCTACCGAGTTTTGCCAGTTTGGCTGATATTTGTAATTGCGCATTTTGTAGTTGTTGCGTTTTTTGATGGCGCAGACTGCGCCGGAGAAGGCCATAAATTACCAGCAGCGACAGTGAGACTAAGCCTCTATTGGCATAGTGGTTTAATGATGCAGGATCATCATTGCTAATGGTTGCCCAATAAAACCCCAACCAGACAAATAAAATGCTCAGCGCAAAGACAACATTCAGCACCGGCAACCGGCCAGTCAAGGCCGCCAACAGCAAAACCGGCGCGTATAAAATTCCATGAGAAAAACTCAGCTCAGTCAGGCTGTCAGTCGCCAGAATCAGCAGCATCAGGCCATAGCTGAGCAGCGTGTATATCCGCTGCTGCCGTGATTGGCCGACTATCGATTGCATTGATTTCATTTTACGCACACAAAGGCTGGTAGATGTTGCTATCGGAAGCGTAACGCGGCCGGCATGGAAATACTACTGTTCAGACCCGGTAGCCGAATAAATGGCCTGTTCGGTGACTACAAAGTCCATAGCGATATCGTGCGGCTGGGGCTGAATATTATCCAGTTGCAGTGATGCAAGACCTACCCCAATGGCCAGCGGTTTGGGGGTAATACCGTCAAGGCTGCGATCATAAAAACCACCACCATTGCCGAGACGGTGTAATTGCCTGTCAAAGCCAACCAGTGGGATAAGCAATACATTGGGAATGAGCTGTGGTGTATTTTGCGGCACCGGAATTTGCCAGATTCCCGGCTGCATTTGAGTTTCTGGTGTCCATTGCCGAAACTGCAATGCAGTATCTTTAGCGATAATTTTGGGTAAAGCGGCTTGCCAGCCATTTTTCAGCAACTTTTCAATCAGCGGCTGGCAATCGAGCTCGCCGCGAATGGGCATATAAAAGCTGATAATACCTGGCGGCAGTGGCGCTAAAATCGATAATAAATAGTTATGAATTTGTTGTTCGGCAGCGATTCGTTGGGATCCGATTAAATGCTCGCGGTTAGCCACTAATTGCTGACGTTGTGTTTGCCGCCAGATTTTCCAGTCAGGTATTTCAGGCAACGTTGAGTAGTCCCTGTAATTGCTGTTTATTTTTCACCAAATCAGCCAGCGTATATTCATCAAGCACATTTAAAAAGGCTTGCTGGGCTTTGCCGAGTGCGCCTTTTAAAATGCAAGCTGAGTCAATCGGGCAGTCACTGTGTTCGCCAAAACAGGGCAGTAATTGCAGATTTTCGGTTTGACGAACTAAGCTGCCGATTCGCACTTGATCGGCAGCTAGCCCCAATTCTAGGCCACCGCCACGGCCACGATGACTGATTACGTAGTTATATTGAACCAGTGTCTGGGCAACTTTAGCCAAATGATTGGCGGATATCGCAAACTTGGCGGCAGCATCCTGAATAGTGGCTTTGCTACCGCGGTTAACTTCAAGATAAATTAATAGCCTGAGGGCATAATCGGTATGCGTGGTCAGTTGCATAAAAATTGACTCCGGTTAAACCGGTATTTAAGATACTTTAATAATAAAGTATTTTCGATACCTATTTTGATTTGACTACACGCAATGCCGAAATGACAGTGCTCATGTAGGCCGCATTGCCCATTTTTACAAGCGTAAAGTGAATCATGATACTCACTTTTTACCATGAATTGCTCAGCAGTAACCCGGCGTTAAAGCATTTTTGTAATTTGGTTAAATTGGCCTGAGGCACTTAATACCGGGCGTTTACGTATGCCACATTCACTATATTGCATACATTGACCATCGCGACACCCGAAAAGATGCCAACGGTTTAATTGTTAACAAGCATTTTGCGCTAGAGTTTGTACCGAACGTTATCGACAAGTTGGAAATAGCTTACTGAGCGGTTGAAAGGGTTACCATTTGCAATTGTACTGCAGCGTTTGGTGACCATGGATCCTAATATACAGTCACTATCAAGATCATCTATGAGCGGGCGTTTCATAGCGATCGCTTAATGATGTGACAACTTGGCGCGGCCTGCGCAGCAAAATGATTAACCTGATCACCAATGGCGGTGGTCTTAATACAAAGAAACAATTGCAATGACGCAGTTATCCCTTTTGCAGCGCTGGCAACAGCGATTTGTGGCCAATCATGCCTCGTTTTCCGAAAAATGCATGGCGGCCGCTGGTGCTTTGCTGGCTATTGCCGGGTTGATGGCATTGATCAATGGGTTGGACTTGTCATCAGCCAATCGTTTATTGATTTTGGCATCAATGGGCGCTTCCACCTTTCTATTATTTGTGGTGCCGCATAGCCCAATGGCGCAACCCTGGCCATTGGTCGGCGGGCATTTAACAGCTGCCGCTATTGCGGTAATTTGTGCGCAGTTATTGCCTTCCCCGCTTTGGGCGACCGCATTAGCTGTGGGTTTGTCGGTATTTGTTATGCATTTATTGCATTGTTTACATCCACCGGCTGCCGCTACCGCCATGATTGGTGTGCTGGGGGGCGAGGCAATTACTCAGTCAGGCTTTGCCTTTGTTTATGAGGTTGTCCTGGCAAATTGTGGTTTTCTACTGCTGTTGGCTTTAATAATCAATAATTTGCTGCCGGGGCGACGCTATCCCTGGCGGCAGCAGCATCACTCGCATCATCAGCAATTTAATCCGGCGCAGCATCCGCAAGCATTAGCGTTGAACAAAGACGATTTTCGCAAAGCGCTGGACAGCATTGATGCAGTAATTGATATCAGTGAAACCGACTTAGTAGATTTATATGAATTTGCCATTGAGCATGCTGAAAATCGTTTAAAACGCAGCAAATAAAAAATATTTAATGTTTTCAGCTTCAATTAATATTGAATTTGTAATCTGGGCGCACCTTAATCAAAAAGGAAAGGAGCTAAAGATGAAAATATTGAATAAATTAACGCTGGCAAGTTTCATTTCGCTGGGTATGGTTTCCGCTGCATTTGCGGATAGTGATGACTTACTGAAAATGCAGAAAAAAGCAGAAACCTTTGGTCTGATTAGCATAGATGAAGCCAAAAATATTGCCACCGAAACTAAACCGGGTTTTATCGATGATATCGATCTTGAAGGCACAGGTGACGGCTACCAATATGAAGTTGAAGTCGCCGACCAGCAAGGTATGGAGTGGGATGTTTATATTGATGCCAAAACCGGTGAAGTAGTCCATGTAAAACGAGATGATTAATTTTTAACAAAATCTTGTCTGTAAAGAGCAACGGCCCGCTATTTAGCTGGCCGTTTTTTATTCAGCTTAGTTTAATTTTAATTTTTTAAATTAATAAAGCTGATTAAAAAAAGGAGTTATCCATGAAAACCGTATTAACAACAGCAATATTAATGTTAACGACGCTCACCGGAACGGTGGTTGCCGATGATGATATGAAAGAAATGCAACAACAGACTGACCAGCTTGATTTAATTTCGTATGAAAAAGCCCAAAAAATCGCACTTGAGGCTAAGCCCGGCATTATTGATAATATCGATTTAGAAAACCGCGCGTTCTTAGGCGGCTGGGACTATGAATTTGAGATCCTCGGTCGTGATGGTAAGGAGTGGGACGTCAAAATCAATGCTGAAAACGCTGATGTCCGCGATATTAGCCGTGACCGGGATTTTTTCTAGAGCCTACAGCACCAGATAATTTATTTAACCCGCCAGTTGGCGGGTTTTTTTACGGCCTGCCAGGTAATTTAGCGCTGACGCTTAAGCCGCCTAGTTTTACTGAGTCAGCAAAATGTAGGGTGCCGTGATAACTATCAACAATATCGTAAGCAATGGCTAAACCTAAGCCACTGCCGGGCGTTGACTCATCGACCCGAAATCCACGCCGGGTGAGCTTTTTCAAATCGGTCCGGGCACAGCCGGGACCATCATCTTCAATCGTAATCAAGCAACTCCCGGCATGTGATTCGACGCTGATTTCTATGCGCTGTTGACACCATTTACAGGCGTTATCAAGCAGATTGCCAAGTAATTCCAGCAGATCTTCACGATCCCCGGCGAACTGCACGTGAGGATCGACTTGCCAGTCAATGAGCAATGATTTACTGGCATGTAATAACCGTAAGGTATTACTCAGCTCGGCAATAGTTTGTTGCAGATCAACCCGCTGGCCGGGTAAGGGCGCTCCCAGTAACCGCGCTCGCTTGAGTTCACGCTCAATAATATTTTGCAATTCAGCGGTAGTGTTTTGCAATTGGTTTCTGATTTCCGGATGGGCGCGTAATGCCGGTTCATCAGCGGTTTGATTTAATAAACTCAAGCGATTTTTCAGGGCATGCGCCAGATTGCCGAGCGCCAGACGTGAGCGTTGCGTTTTGCGGGTCATGGTGCTGAGCAGCTGATTTAAGGCGGCAATCATGGGTTGGATTTCTTCGGGGCCATCGCCACTAATTTGTTCGGCTTCGCCGCGATTGAGTCGCAATAATTGCTGGCGGATTTTGGCGAGTGGTGACATAGCTTTGCTGACTAAAAGCCATTGTACGATTAACAGCAACAGCAGGCCAATGCCAGAAACGATGGTAAATAACCACTGAAAATGTTGGCGATCCTTGCGCAGGGGCTGAATATCCTCGGCGATAACCACGGTCAAGTTTACGCCGCGTTTGTTGTAACCATTCACCAGCGCAAATAATTTTTCGTCCTGCGGTCCGGCCAAATACATTTGCTGTTGCTGACCTTGCGCGAGGTTCTCAATGCCCAGTTGTTCATCCCATAAAGAGCGCGATTGCAGACATTTCTGTTGACTGCAAACCTGATAGTAACGTCCGGAAAAAGGGCGTTGGTAAAGACTGCTTAATACCTGACCATCCAAAGATAACCTGCCATCAGCACTTATCTCTAAAAGGCCCAGCAGGCTCTCGGATTCGCTTTGCAAATGCTCGATGAGCTGGGATTTGGTCAGCTGGTCGATCGCAATACTCAGCAGCGCCCACTGCAAAATGAGCAAAATACTGAGTGTGGCCGTCAGGCCCAGTGTTAACCGGCGCTTTAACGAGGCCATGAATCGCTAAACACGTAACCCTGACCGCGCCGCGTTTGAATGTAGGTGGCGCCGATTTTTTGCCGCAGCCGGTTAACGTAGACTTCCATGACATTGCTATCTTTATCGCTGTCGTAATCGTAAACATGCTCGCTTAAGCGGCTTTTGGAAACAACTTGGCCGGGATTAAGCATAAAATAACGCAGCAGTCGAAATTCAGTACCGGTCAGCATCAGCACCTGACCATCAGCGAGGGTGACTTTTTGGGTATCTTCATCGAGCGCCAGCCCGGCAACGGTCAACGGTCCGCTATGTTTACCATGACTGCGTTTCAGGACGGCATTAATCCGGGCTACTAATTCTTCGGTTTGAAACGGTTTAGCGACATAGTCATCGGCGCCGGTTTTAAAGCCGGCGACCTTTTCTTCCCAACTGCCTCGCGCCGTTAAGATGACAACCGGTAATGCATTACCGTGCGCTCGCCAGTTTTTTAAAACGTCCAAACCTGACCGTGTTGGTAGGCCTAGGTCCAGTACCGCAATATCGTAAGGTTCAATATTGCCAAGGGCTTCAGCATCAATACCATCAACAGCCAAATCCACAGCATATCCGGCCTGATTCAGGGCTTTTTGCAGCGCCGGACCAGCCAACGGATCATCTTCAACTAACAGCAGGCGCATGATCAGTCATCCAGTTCCAGATCCAGCAGCTCACCGCTGGTGGCGTTAAATTCCATTTCCCAAACCCGGCCGTTGGTATCAAGAATTTCGATTTCATATTCGTACCAATCATCATCTTCTTCCAGTGCGGTGTCGATGACTTCACCCTGTTTAAACGTTTTGGCGATATCAATAATCTGTTCCAGAGGCAGAATTCGGCCAGACTCTCGAAGCGTCCGCGCCTCGTTATAACTCACACCGTCAGCTAAGGTCGGAAAAGAAGCCAGCAGCATTAACAGGCTCCAAGTAATAGACGTACAGATTTTCAGGTTCATCAGCAATACCTCTCAAGCTGATTATCGATTGATTTTAATGCAAGTTTACAAGGCTATCCTTAACCCTAGCTGAAAACCGTTAACGGCGATATTTTCCTCTTATCTGAGTCAATTATGCTGCCAGTTGTGATGGTTATTAAAGATAGATAAGCCCTCAGGATTAATCAACAAGCATAAGCAAAATTCCGATACAAATATTCTTATAGATGCGCTATGGTAAGTAAGGTCACCCAACAGGGAGCTTGATTGTTTTATGAATCAACGAATACAGTCAGGTTACAGCGAGCAGCACCGGCGACAAACGGAAACTGCCAAAGCACCGCCAGTACTTCGTGATATCGCCGCTAAAGCGGGCGTCAAGTTTAACGGTGATAATCCATGGGATATCCAAGTTTTTGATAAGCGCGTTTACCGGCGTATTTTGACACAAGGTTCGCTGGGCTTTGGCGAAAGCTATATGGACAATATGTGGGAAAGTCATGCCTTAGATGATTTATTCACCCGCCTGGTTAATATTAACGTCGAAAAGCTTCTGGGCGGCGGTGTCAAATTGCGATTGCTGGGTGAAATCGTCCGGCAAAACCTGTTTAACCTGCAAACCAGTTCACGCGCTTTTCAAGTTGGTGAGCAGCACTACGATACCGGAAACGATATTTTTGAAGCCATGCTGGATCCGACCATGAGTTATTCCTGTGGTTATTGGGCGCGGGCTAACAATCTTAATGACGCACAAATCGCCAAACTGGACTTGATTTGCCGCAAGTTGGAACTCAATCCGGGTGAAAAGGTATTGGAAATTGGCTGTGGCTGGGGTAGCTTTGCACAATATGCTGCCAAGCATTATGGTGTCGAAGTGGTCGGTGTCACTATTTCTAAAGAACAACAAAAACTGGCTCAGGATCGTTGCGCCGGTCTGCCGGTGACCATTGAGTTAAAAGATTACCGTGATATGCGCGGTCAATTTGACAAAATTGTGTCGATTGGCATGTTTGAGCATGTCGGTCCCAAAAATTACCCAACCTACTTCGACACTGCCTGGCATTTATTAAAAGACGATGGCCTGTTTTTGCTGCATACCATCGGTGTTGCCCAAACAACACTGAAAGTCGATGCTTGGATCGATAAGTATATTTTCCCCAATGGCAAATTGCCTTCTGCGCAGGAATTAGGCGATGTACTCAATAATCGGTTTTTGATTGAAGACTGGCATAATTTTGGCCCGGATTACGATAAAACGCTGATGGCCTGGTGGCAGAATTTTGATAAAGCCTGGCCGCAATTACGCAATAAATATGATGAGCGTTTCTACCGAATGTGGAAATATTACCTGCATGCCTGTGTTGGCTTTTTCCGGTGCAAACAGGGCCAGCTTTGGCAATTGGTATTGAGTAAGCGTGGCCGTAAGAGCGTCTACCGTTCAATTCGTTAAGCTAATTAATCGATAAACTCGATGGTTATGAATGAAATAAACCATTATGGCTATTGGATATATTGATCTAGATTAATGATGATTATGCGGTTAACCCCTAACATGAAACTAAAATAATCAGTATATATTTGATTATTTAATAGATGATTTTTAGCTCAGACCATGTTGTACTAAGTTCTGATCTAGTTTATTCGCCATTAGCGAATAGCAGAACTAAGTGGCACAGCCGCACGACGACAAGGTAAGCTATATGGCTAATAGAAAGGCTTGATCATGCAACGCCGGCCCACAGGAATTTTTATCAGGAGGTAAATGATGAGTTCAATTGATATTGGTATTAATAAAAAAGATCGTACAAAGGTTGCTGAGAGTTTGAAGCATCTGCTGGCAGATTCTTATACTTTGTACCTGCAAACCCATAACTTCCATTGGAATGTCAGCGGCCCGCGGTTTCGTGATTTGCATTTAATGTTTGAAGAGCATTACACCGAATTGGCAACAGCGGTTGACGAGATTGCTGAGCGTATTCGTACCTTGGGTATTGCCGCACCGGGCACTTACAAAGCTTTTGCTGAGCTTAGCTCAATCAGAGAAGTTGAAGGTGTACCGGATGCGAAAGAAATGGTTAGAATTCTGAATCATAGCCATGAGCAAGTGGTCAAAACTTGTCGCGAGACTTTGAAACTGGCTGAAGAAGTTCAAGATGAATCGACATTGGCTCTGGTCGGTGATCGGATGACCATTCATGAAAAAACCGCTTGGATGTTGCGGATGATGGATGAATAATTCTATACACTAAACTTGTCTGTATCAAAAAAACCGCCTGATGGCGGTTTTTTTGTCTTATGAAAATTCTCAGGGAATGGCTTTTGAGGTCAGCACAATCATTTTATCGATTTGCATATCTTCCATGGAGTAGGCAATGCCGCCGGTGCCATGGCCGGAATGTTTGAGTCCGGCAAACGGCATCCAGTCAACCCGAAATGCAGTATGTTCGTTAATCATCACGGCTGAAGCATCCAAACGGGAAGCAGCATGCATCGCCTGATCGATATCCTGACTATATACCGATGCCTGAAAAGCAAAGTCAGTATTATTGGCGGCAGCAATGGCTTCATCCAAATCAGCAAATGGGTAAACACAAACTACCGGCCCGAAAATCTCATGTTGCGTGACTTTGGTATCAATTGGCGGATTAAACAACACGGTCGGTGCATAACAGTTATTCGGCAGGGTCTTACCTCCCGATAAACATTTTGCGCCCTGATTAATAGCTTGCTGCACCCAACTATCAACACGCTCGACTTCACTCGGTCTGATCAGCGGTCCAACAGTGGTTTTATCAGACAGCGGATCGCCGACCAGCATCGTATTACCGGCAGCGGCTAATTTGTCGGCCAGTTCACGGGCAATTGAGGCATCGGCATAAACCCGTTGTACTGACACACAAACCTGACCGGCATGATAAAAACTGCCTTTCGCCAAACTTGGCACGATAGCGTCAATATCAACAGATTTATCGACAATAACCGGTGCGATGCCACCATGTTCTAGTGCACAGCGGGTACCAGGTGCCAGTTTACTGCGTAAATACCAGCCGACTTTGGCGCTGCCAATAAAGCTCAAAAACCCCACACGTTTATCGGTGGCCAGTTGTTCGGCGACATCATGATTATCGGTTAGCAACGCCTGACACCATTCAACCGGCAAACCGGCGGCATGGAAAATATTCACCAGCCGGAAACAAGATAGCGGCGTGGTTTCGGCCGGTTTAACAATCACCGGACAACCCGCAGCAATCGCCGGCCCCACCTGATGGGCAATTAAATTCAGCGGATGATTAAAAGCGCTGATGGCGACCACTACACCAATCGGTTCTTTTTGCATCATGGTCATGCGATGTTGTGAAGCGACATTAACGCCCATTGGCACCGGATGTGCTGTTTGGTGGCGCAGCGTATCTATACAATGACGAATACTATCAATGCAGCGGGCCATTTCCACCTGTGAATCAATCAGTGGTTTGCCGCCTTCTTCGGCCGAGGCATAAGCAAGCTCATCGGCTTTGGCTTGCATCATGCCCATGGCTTTTTCGAGAATCGCCAGACGCTTTAGAGCTGGTAGCCAATTTTGCCGATCCCGAAATAATTGATAAGCCGTAGTTAAAGCTTGTTCAACAGCGGCGGCATCGGCGGTATCAGCCGTTGCCAGTATTTCACCAGAATAGGGATTAGTAACGTCAATTCGCCGGCCTTTGCTGTGGCTGACGCCGGGGATTTGCAGAAGATAGTGGGCTGCGGCAGACATAGTGCCTCCTTATAAAATGCACAATTTTTGTTTCAGACCCTCATTGAGGATCGAGTGATTCAGCGAGTAATCGACGGCCACATCAATTAAATGCACACCGCCGGCATCAAGCGCTTCGCGAAGCATTTTTTCAAATTCGGTGTAGCTGGCTGGCCGATGGCCAAAGGCACCATAGCTATCAGCGTATTTAACAAAGTCCGGATTATTAAAACTGAGACCGTAATCTTTAAAGCCCATGCCCTGTTGTTTCCATTTGATCATGCCGTAAGCATTGTCATTGAGAATGACCACCACCAAGTCCAATTTCAAACGTACGGCGGTTTCCATTTCTTGTGAATTCATCATAAAACCGCCATCACCGCAGACCGCCATGACTTTACGATCCGGATGAATCAATTTGGCCAGCATGGCGCTGGGCAAGCCGGCACCCATGGTGGCTAGGGCATTGTCGAGCAGCAAGGTATTATTGTCGTACGCTGGGTAATTACGAGCAAACCAGATTTTGTAGAGACCATTATCCAGCGTCAGGATGTCTTGTTCACCAAGCACTTCACGAATAGTAGTCACTGCGGTTTGTGGCAATACCGGAAAACGATAATCATCACTGTAATTGCCGAGGCGTTTACGGACCTCTTGTTTTACCCGGTAAAAATACGAAAAATCCCACTGTGGTTGCGGACTTAGGGTATCGGTTAAGCGGTTAATGGAGGTGGCGATATCACCGACCACGTCGAGTTGCGGAAAATATACCGGATCCACTTCGGCCGACTGGAAATTGATATGAATGACTTTAGCGCCGCCGTCTTTCATAAAAAACGGTGGTTTTTCAGCTTCATCATGACCGACATTAATGATCAGATCGGCGCGTTCAATGGCGCAGTGTAAATAATCAGATTCAGATAACGCGGCAGTGCCCAGATAGCTGTCATGTCGTTCATCAATAACGCCTTTGCCTAATTGCGTATTAAAGAATGGAATACCGGTTTTTTCAACAAACCTGGTTAACGCCTTACTGACACGCTTACGGTTGGCACCGGCGCCAATCAGCAGCAAAGGCATCTGCGCTTCACGGATCATCTTCAGCGCATCTTTAATGGTAGTGTTATCAGCATCTGGCCGGCGGATATTTTTAACGGTATAAATCCGTTCGGTGACTTCTTCGGCAGCAATATCTTCCGGCAATTCGATATGCACTGCACCGGGCCGCTCTTGCATGGCGATGCGAAAAGCTTCGCGGACCACTGCGCCAATGGTATTGCCATGCACTATTTGTTTGGTGTACTTAGTGATCGGCCGCAGCATATTGACCACATCGACAATCTGAAATAGCGCTTGTTTACTGGCTTTAATCGGTTTTTGGCCGGTAATAATCAGCATCGGCATACCGCCCAGTTGGGCATAAGCCGCCGGGGTGACCAGATTGGTGGCGCCGGGGCCGAGCGTTGACAAGCACACTCCCGGTTTACCGGTCAGCCGGCCATAAGTCGCGGCCATAAAGCCGGCGCCTTGTTCATGACGGGTAACAATGAGTTTGATGGAAGAATGTTGCAGCGAATCGAGTAGATCGAGGTTTTCTTCACCGGGAATGCCGAAGATATATTCAACACCTTCGTTTTCCAGTGCTTTAACCAGTAGATCAGATGTTTTCATGGCGGAAAATGTCCTTGGGCGCCGAAGGTTGGAAAAGTGTTTTTCATGATTGTTTGTAACACAAATCTGTGGCCTGACAAAGACCAGTGTAATCAAAGACAGAAAATTAGTTTAAAGGTTTGCAAAAAAATGGTTTTTGGCCGTTCAATTAAGCTCAAATAAACGCTTTTGAACCAGGTTTGCATCAGCAACTTGATTGTTTTCAACAAATTCACAAAAGTGGAGTACCAACAAATGCCAGAAGTCATGGTATTCTAAGGCCATTAAAAGATTGTTTTTGCAACAAAAATCGATGTTGTTTGCGACACGTGATTGGTCTAATGCCTGTTTGGGCGTAACGCCGTGGGAAAAACCGAATGATCAACTTTTTTGATACCAGAGCATTGTTTGATATTTCATGACTGTTCTCAGTTTTAATGACTATCGTGTTTTTTGCCATTGCTCGCGGTGCTGGGGCCATCGTTAATTGTCTTAAAAGCATTTGCCTATGCTTATGCCGCTTACTGTGTTTTCGGCGGGCTGCTGTTAATGCGCGGACTGTTGCCGGATTTTGTCACTATCGTTATTGCTGATTTATGTTGGCATGGTTTAGTTGAATGGTCTGCACCTGTGCTGGCATTTTTATCCGTATTAACTGTGCTGCTACCTGGTCGGTTTTATTCGGCTTTTGTTTGTGAAGCCCGGTTTCATTGGCCGGATGACGGTGGTTATGTTGTGCATGCTGATTGTGGTTTAGCATGACATTGTTGGTGTGGAGAGATCTGCCTGCCAAAAACTGGCAAGTTGGCGAATGGATTGTGATGTTATCACTGCTGGTACCCATACTTGCGGAATTGCTGCGGAGTAAAGAAAATCTGTTTTACCAACGCGATATTGCCGAAATCTCAATCTTTGTTTATTAATGTACGCAGGCAGTGTATTTGCAGATACTTGATAAATTATTGGCCAGTGTCGGCTGACAAGGTATGCCATTGGCGGTTTTGATGGTGGATATTGATCACTTTGAACTAGTCAATGAACAGTATGGACATCGTGCTGTTGATCAAGTGCTGGTGTCGGTCGTTCGCACACTGGAACTTTACATTCGCAAAGATGCTTTTATTGGCCGTTATGACTACCGCGGCCAGATCATTAAAGCTATCATTAGCATTGGTGCTACGGTAGTCACTAAAGACAAGACCAGAGAATATGACGATCCACTAATGTTGGCAGACAAAGCATGGTATGCCGCAAAAAAACAAGGTCGAGATTGTGTTGTCATTTACGGAGAGCCGAACATTACTGCATCGCAACAAGCGTTTTGTGGCAGCTAATCACCCCCGCAGTACACTCATAATCACTGCCGAAAGCCACTGATGCGTCGCCTGACAGCCAGTAAAACGTTATTTAATATCATGATCTCCATCATGGGATTACTGATGTTGGTGGCAGCCACCTATGTCAACTATGTGGTGCAGGATCGTTACCGGAGTGCTTTGTTTGCGGAAACACAGCAGCAACTGAGTCGTTACCATAATCAACTGGTCACCAATCTACAAAATCATATTCAAATCGTCCGCGGTTTGCCGGGGTTGTTCGCCGTCAATCCGGAATTGACACAGGCGGAATTTGAAATCGCCATGGCACATCTGTTTAATGGTCAAAATCAACTGCGAAATATCGCTGCTGCGCCGGATATGGTGATTCATTATATGTATCCGGTTGCAGGTAATGAAGCAGCGATTGGTCTGAATTATCAACAAAGCCCCGAGCAGTTCGCCGCCGCTGAGCGGGTACGAGTTAGCGGCAAACTGGTGCTGGCCGGGCCGTTGAAATTGCGCCAGGGCGGGAATGGTTTAATTATCCGGAACCCGGTGTTTTTTGCCGGCGAGCAGGCGGATACGTTCTGGGGCATCATTTCTGCCGTGATTGATAGTGACGCTTTTTTTAAGGCAGCAGGTCTGATTGTCGGTGAAATGCCCATAGAGCTGGCAATTCGCGGTAAAGATGGTTTAGGCGAAGCCGGTGCCATGGTCTGGGGCAATGCCGATTTGTTCAACAATGCGCAATTAATAATGCCGCTGGAATTGCCCGAAGGCAATTGGCAAATGGCGGCGCAACCGGTGGGCGGCTGGCAATTTAACAGTCAAATGATTTGGCAGACGCGGATCATGATTTTTGGTGCCGCGCTGGTAGTGTTTGCCCTGCTAACCACCTTTGTCCGCTTTATGTTTAGCGCATCATTGGCGAACCTTAAGTTTCGTAATTTGATCGAAAGTTCTCCGATCCCGTATTTACTATTCAACCGTAAAAAACAGCTTTGTTTTATCAATCATTCATTCACCGAAAATTACGGTTATCAGTTGGCTGATTTGCCAAGGCTGGATGACTGGTGGGCAAAAACCAATATTGCATATTCGTATCGCCAACAATTAGATAAATGGTGTGATGGTATGATTGATCCTGATCATTTGGCCCGGACGTCCACCGAAATTACGATTGATTGCCAGGATGGCAAACAACGGGTGGCGCTGCTCAGCACCTCGGCATTACAAGATGCTTTTAGTGATGAATTATTGCTGGTGGTTTATGACATTACGGTGCGCAAGGCTACTGAAAAGCAATTGCGCTTTGCCGCGCAGATATTTGAGCAGGCCCACGAAGGCATCATGGTCACCGATATTGATGGCAAAATTCTTGACATCAATCCGGCCTTTAGCATCATTACCGGCTACTCTCGTGAGCAGGCGATTGGTCAGTCAACCAGTCTGTTGAAATCAGGCAAACATGATGCAGATTTCTACGCGGCGATGTGGCGGGATATATACAAACATGGCTTCTGGCAGGGAGAGATCTGGAATCGACGTCGTAATGGTGAGCTTTATGCTGAACTGCTGACCATTTCAGCAATGACCGATGGCGAGGGGCAGAGCCAGCATTATGTCGGGCTGTTTTCTGATATTACCCAGACCAAACAACAGCAGGAAACACTTGAGCTGATGGCACATTACGATGTGCTGACCAAGCTGCCTAACCGGGTGTTATTTGCGGATCGCTTTGCGCAAGCCGTCGCCCACAGTAAGCGCACCAAAACCTGGCTCGGCGTGTGTTTTTTGGATCTGGATCACTTTAAACCTATCAACGATAGCCACGGCCATAATGTCGGTGATCAAGTGCTGATGCAAGTTGCCCAACGTCTTAATGATAATGTTCGTGATGAAGATACCTTATCGCGTTTTGGCGGTGATGAATTTGCTATTTTATTCCGCGATCTTGAATCTTATGCCCAGTGCGAAAGGATGCTGACGCGTATTCACCAAGCCTTGTCCGAGCCTTATCAAGTCGGTAATTTGCAGTTAAAACTCAGCGCATCGAGTGGCGTTGCCATTTATCCTCTGGATGATGCCGATTTAGATACCTTACTGCGCCATGCTGACCAGGCGATGTATCAGGCGAAACTGACTGGTCGTAACACCTATCGCTTGTTTAATCCGCAGCAAAACCAGCAAACCATCGAGAAACATGCTTTGCTCGGTGAATTACGACAGGCGATCAACGCTAATGATTTAAGGTTGTTTTATCAGCCGGAAATTAATATGCGTACCGGCAAAGTGGTGGGCGTCGAAGCCCTGCTGCGTTGGCAGCATCCGCAAAAAGGTTTATTACCGCCAGCTGCTTTTTTGCCGGCGATTAATGGTACTGAGCTGGAAATTTTGGTCGGCAACTGGGTGATCCGTCATGCCTTAAAACAATTGGCTGAACTGCAAGCTGCCGGCCATGAGGTGTTTGTCAGTGTCAATATCGCCGCGCCGCATCTGCAAACCGCCGGTTTTACCGATAGTTTGACTGAGGCACTGGCCAACTACCCGGATATACCGCCGCAGCGTTTGCAATTGGAAATACTGGAAACCAGTGCACTGGGTGATGTCCGGGCGATCAGTCAGATCCTGCGCACCTGTCGTGAAGAAATTGGTGTGCAAGTGGCATTGGATGATTTTGGCACCGGTTACTCATCATTGACGCATTTACGGCATTTGGCAGCCAACATTGTCAAAATCGATCAGAGTTTTGTTCGTGACATGCTCGATGATCCTAATGATTTCAATATTATCGAAGGCGTTATTGGCTTGGCCCGGGCCTTTAATCGTCAGGTGGTCGCGGAAGGTGTGGAAAGCATTGAACATGGCAAAATGTTGTTGTTACTTAACTGTGATTTGGCACAGGGCTATGCCATTTCAAAGCCAATGCCGGCTGAAGCATTGGCAGATTGGCTGGATAATTTTCAAGCCGAACCCGCCTGGCTGACATTAGCGGCAGAAAACCTAACACCCGCACAACGCGGCTTACGTTTGTGGTCACTGATTATTGGTCGCTGGCAGCAGCAACTGCAGCAATGTGCCGATAGCGCCAATCTTGGCGTTAACTTGCCAGAGTTGGACAGATATCAGTGTCACTGTGGTAGTTACCTTACAGAATTACGTCAGCAACAATTGTTGCCAGCAGAGCTATTAATTCAACTTGAACAGTTACATCAGCAATTGCATGACGGCGGCTTGAAATTAAAATTGGCGTTGGAACAGACACCTAGATCGGTTGCTAGTGAGTTGCAGCGCTTTAATGCAGTTGCAGCTGATATCAAGCAAACAATTTCGCAACATAGCTAAACAATTTTGGCGTACCGGTATTTTTGCCAGATTAATTGAATCAGCAAAAACCTGAGCCTAATCAGGCAAAGAGCTGATTTGCTTAAATTTGAGTTTGGCTACTATGTAACTGCAAGTCAGCAGTTGCTGATCTTTCAACAAAGGAGTGATTGTAATGTGGACTAAACCAGAATATTCAGACATGCGTTTCGGTTTTGAAGTAACCATGTACATCTGCAACCGTTAATCAGCAGATAACGCATCCAAAAAGCCCCGGCCAGCTCGGGGCTTTTTTTTTGCCTGACGTTTGGGAACGGTGAATTTGCCAGCGTATAGTGAGTCTTAACTTCAAATATAAATTGCCGAGAGCCATTATGAAATTTATTGGTCAATCATTGCTGTTCATGGTGTTGATATTGCTACTACTTTCGGCATGTGCCTCTCGCTCGCAGGCCAATTATTATGGTGATGAAGTCGACTCAGTCATGGTGATTGAAGATGTCTGGGTGGTGTTATCAAGATTGGTAAAAATCGAAGGCCTGGGTGAGAATCGCCGCCCCGGCGGGGGGGGGGCTGCGGTGGGCGCCACTGTGGCCGGCGCAATAGCTTATGGTATTACCGAAGCTGATAATCCAGCAGGTGTGGCCATTACCATTATCGCCCTAATTGGTGGTGCGATTGCCGACCAATTTGTTGACTAAAAAGCAAATCAGAACTGGGTGTCGAGTACATTCTCAATAAAGAAAACGGTGATAAAGTTGCCGTTGTTCAAGTCGTTGACGATGAAGATGACAGGCTTACAGCACGAACACCCGCTGTGTCGATTCGGGGTCATGATGGTTATGTGCTGCGAGTTGTACCGCAATAAATGACCTGCAGCCAACCTCAGTTAATATCTGACGACAAAGCTTATGCTAGGCTATTTGTCATGTTTAATGACTGTAGGATCCACGTTAAATGAGCGCCGATAAGATAATTCAGCCCGGTAAAAACTGCTGGCAAACAGCACCTGCAAATCGCGCTAAATTATTAATCGATGGTGAAAACTATTTCCCGGCCTTGCATCAGGCTATTCAAAATGCCCGGCACAGTGTGCTGATTCTTGCTTGGGATATTGATAGCCGCATGCGGCTGACCCGAGACAATGGAAACACTCAACAGCGACAGGAATTTGGCCACTTATTGTGCAAGGTATTGCAGCAAAAACCTGATCTGAATGTATATATTCTGAATTGGGACTGGGCTATGCTATATACCTTTGAGCGTGAGTGGTTACCAACTTACCGGCCATTATGGAAAAATCAGAAACGTCTACACTATGAATTGGACGGCGAGTGTCCCACTTCCGCCTCACAACATCAGAAAATTGTGGTGATTGATAATCAAATCGCCTTTTGTGGCGGTTTTGATCTGGGCAAACATCGCTGGGACAGTCGCGAACATCTGCCCGTTGACTCCCGGCGTATTGATCCCGATAAACAAGCATATCCGCCATTCCATGATGTGCAGTGGCTGGTGGACGGTGAGGCAGCTCAGGCATTGGGAGATTTGGCGCGACAGCGTTGGCATCGTGCGACAGGCCAACAGCTCTCCATACCTAAAAATCCGGCAGACTGCTGGCCGCAGCATATTGCGCCCGATTTTACCGATGTCGATATTGCCCTAGCCCGCACGCAACCGGCTTATCGGGGTTGGCCGGAAATTCGTGAGGTTGAACAACTATTTGTCGACAGTATCGATGCGGCTGAAAATCTGATTTATATTGAAAATCAATATTTTACCAGTCACGTTGTTGCAGAAGCGTTGGCAGATTGTTTAAGACGTGCAACCGGGCCGGATGTGGTGATGGTTTTGCCAAAAATGACCGGTGGCTGGTTAGAGCAGCAAACCATGGATGTGCTGCGGGCGCGTTTGATGCGGACTTTGCTGGCGGCAGATAAGCATGACCGTTTACGGGTGTGCTTTCCCCATCGCGAAGCACTCGGCGATGGCTATATCAGCGTCCATAGCAAAACCATGATCATTGATGATCGTTTGTTGCGGGTTGGCTCCAGTAACTTAAGCAATCGATCGATGGGACTTGATAGTGAGTGTGATTTGGCTTTAGAAGCACCGACCGCAGATCAACAACGAAAAATCAGCGCATTTCGCGAAGATTTACTGGCCGAACATTTAGGCTTGAGTATGCAAGAATTGTCGTCGGCGTTGGCATCAGCGGGGTCTTTAAAAAAATTGATTGATATCCGGGCTGATGCCTCGCACACATTGAAAAAGCTGGATTGTCAGGTAAATGAGCTCAGTGATGACTTGTTGCCGGATGCCAGTATGGTAGACCCGGAAAAACCCCTGCTGGCCGAAGATATGGCGCGGTTGCTGGTGCCGATACAACAGCAAAATGCTTTTCGAAAACAATGGCATGTGGGGGCGGCAGTATTGCTGCTGGTTATTTTGCTGACAGCAATCTGGCAATTCACGCCGCTCGGAGATTGGCTCAGCGAAGAAAACTTAAAATCTGCAGCACAAATCATTAAACAGCTGCCACTGGCACCGCTATGGATCCTGTTGGGATTTGGCATATGCAGTTTGCTGGCAGTACCGGTCAGTTTATTGATTATTGCCACCGTGATGACTTTTGGTCCCTGGACCGGTAGTGCTTATGCCTTGGGTGGATCGTTAATCGGCGGCATATTGGGTTTTGCAGTGGGACATGTATTAGGCCGTGGAGGCGTCAGTCGTTTGGCTGGTCGCCGAATCAATCAACTCAGTCGTCGGTTGGGAAAACAAGGCCTGTTAGCGGTCATTACCGTCAGGATTGTGCCAGTGGCGCCGTTTGCATTGATTAATTTAGTCGCTGGTGCCTCACATATTCGCTTGCGAGATTTCTTTTGGGGGACGCTGTTAGGTATGTTGCCCGGCATCATCGCTTTTGCCGCTTTTGCCGATTCATTAATTACCACACTGAAGCAACCGCAGCCCCAGCAGTTAGCTATTCTGGCAGGAGTGGTTATAGCAGTGATAGCCATGACGCTCGCATTGCGGAAATTTTTTACGGCTAAAGCCAGCAAAGCTAATTAAGCTGTCGCCTTCAGCATGCAGCTTCGAATCGCCAGTTTTAACATACATGCTTGTATTGGCAGTGATGGGCGCTTTGATCCGGCGCGTATCGCTGCCGTGATACGGGAGATAGACGCTGATGTATTGGCATTGCAAGAGGTCGAACACCATCTGATCAATGAAGAAGATTTACTGGATTATTTAGCCAGAAGCACCGGCTATCAAGCGGTGGCCGGGCCCACTTTGATGCGTGAAACCCGGCATTATGGCAATGCTTTATTAACGCGATTACCGATTATCAACAGTCAAAGCCGCGATATTTCTGTATCACCCTATGAGCCTCGGGCGGTCATTGAAGCCCAGTTGGCTGCTGACGAAAAAACACTGACTGTGATGGCAACGCATTTGGGTTTATGGCCTGCAGAGAGGCGAATGCAGGTCAGGCAATTATTGTCGTTGCTGGCGCTGCAAACAGCAGATATTACCTTATTGCTGGGTGATCTGAATGAATGGTTTTTGTGGGGCCGGCCACTGCGATGGTTACATAAGTTTTTCAGACGTTCGCGACATATCCTTACATTTCCCGCGTACTTCCCGTTATTTTCATTAGATCGTATTTGGGTGACGCCGGAGCATGCATTGCTGGCGCAACACAGTCACCGTTCGCAATTAAGTCGTATAGCCTCAGATCATTTGCCTATCATTGCCGAAATCAATGTATAAAAAGTTAATCAGCTTAACTGCAATTTTATAGCCCTGCGGGCTATAAAAGTCTATCTTTAGATGAAGTTAGTTCAGACCAGATCCGGAAGGTTATCGAGTATATAACGTAAATGCTCTGGCTCTCGGCACAGCCAGACGGGCAAATTGGGCAACAATGGTTCTTGGTTTAAATAATAACGAATCATCTCCGGCACAAAAGCGTAAATCACTTTATCATCATCGACGCCGCAACCCAGTGCATTGGCGATCGCCACTTTGCCATCCCGCCATGCTTGCATCATGCTCAGCTATGCTCAGCGTCGAATCTTCACGGAACACTAGCGGATCAATAAAATCATCATCAATACGCTGGTAAATGACATCGATTTTTTCAAGGTCATGGATGGTTTTCATATAGACATAACCATCGCCGCCAACTAATAAGTTAACCTGAATCTCGTTTAAGAAAAATGAACTAAATGCCTGTTCCAAGATCAG
>JAVVFF010000154.1:0-4223 GCA_032250995.1 Methylophaga sp.
TTCTGGCTGCAAAGCTTCCTGCAGCATCAACGGGGTATCGGTTGCCGGTTCCGGGTTTAAATTAACCGGCGGTATTTTTAAACTGAAATCAATTTTTTCACCCGGCAGGACCAGCATCAGTTCACGACTGGTACTCAATTGCGCCGCAGGTTTTACCGAAATTTCTGCGAAGGCTTTGCCCGGTGGATAGGTCACCGCAGTTACCCGGCCCACTGGATAACCTACCGGAAAACGACCACCAAGTCCTGAAGTCACCAACCAGTCATCTACCCGAATATCAGAATTGTGTGGCAAATATTCCACTTGCAAAGGCTCACCCAGACCGCGCCCCGTCACAACAGCCCGTAAACCATTACGCACAACTTGCACTGGAATGCCGTGACTGGGATCGGTCAACAACACAACCCGGCTGGAAAATTGACTGACTTCGGCGACCTGACCCATCACACCGCGCGAATCGAGCACTGGCTGACCTTCATAAACGCCAAATTGCTGGCCTTTATCGATAATGACATGCTGATAAAATGGATCTAAATCAACGCTCAGTAACTCGGCTATTTGCACCCGCTCTTGCAAACGGAAAGATGAGCCCAGTAATTCGCGCAAACGCATATTTTCACGCTCTAATGCCTGCATCCGTTGCATACGAACATTTTGGGTCAAAGCCTGCGCTTCTAATGTTGTAATACGCTCACGCAGATCACCGCGATCCTGAAACATGTCACTGAACCAATCACTGAAATTAGCCGGCATCGCCGCCAGGCTCTGAATTGGATAAACCGCGGTGGCCAGCGCCGAGCGCACTGGCTTAAAAATATCCAGCCGTGCATCCATCAGAAATAACAGCAAAGACGCCAGCACCGCCAGCAACATGCGGGTATTTAAAGACGGTGTTTGTGTAAATAACGGTTTAATGATGGTTTCCCCAAAATGAAAAGACCTTCGCACATGCTGGCCATCTGCAAAGGTCTCAATTCATCAGGCTAAGATCGGTTTACTCAAAAGTGAAAACGTCACTCCCCCGCTCGTCAATCAATTCCAGCGCCCGGCCACCGCCCCGCGCCACACAGGTTAACGGATCTTCGGCAACAATTGCCGGCAGGCCAGTTTCTTCCATCAACAAGCGATCCAAATCTTTCAGCAAGGCGCCGCCACCGGTGAGTACGATGCCGCGTTCAGCAACGTCAGCACCCAATTCTGGTGGTGTTTGTTCCAATGCAGTTTTGACAGCCGCGATAATACCTGATAACGGATCTTGCAGCGCTTCCAGGATTTCGTTGCTATTTAAGGTAAAGCTGCGGGGAATACCTTCGGCCAGATTGCGGCCGCGCACTTCCATTTCGCGCACTTCATTACCCGGATAAGCCGAACCAATTTCTTTTTTGATTTTTTCGGCAGTGGATTCACCAATCAGCGTGCCATAATTACGGCGCACATAGTTGACAATGGCCTCGTCAAACAAATCACCACCAATGCGCACTGATGATGAATAAACAATACCGTTCAACGAAATAATCGCCACTTCCGTGGTACCACCACCGATATCCAGCACCATCGAACCACTAGCTTCTTCAACCGGCATACCGGCGCCAATCGCGGCCGCCATCGGTTCTTCAATCAAAAATACATCGCGGGCACCGGCACCGGCTGCGGATTCGCGAATGGCGCGGCGCTCAACTTGCGTTGAGCCGCAAGGCACACAAACCAATACCCGTGGACTGGGTTTCAAAAAACGGCCTTCATGTACTTTACGAATAAAGTGCTGCAGCATTTTTTCGGTAACAGTGAAGTCAGCAATAACGCCATCTTTAAGTGGCCGAATAGCCGTTATATTGCCCGGTGTGCGGCCTAACATGCGTTTTGCCTCAGTACCCACCGCAGCAATCGAACGCGGACCTCCCGGGCCTTTATCTTGTCGAATCGCCACTACTGAAGGCTCGTTTAAAACAATGCCCTTGCCACGTACATATATCAATGTATTAGCCGTACCGAGATCAATAGACAGATCGTTGGAAAAAAGACCGCGTAAGCGTTCGAACATTAAAAAAATCACTTTAGGAAGGCGAAAAACGATACTTTAGCAATGCCAAGGTCTGTTGGGCAAGCGCGTAATCATTTAAACTTCACACTTTCGTTAAAAAATAAAATTCTGGAACCATCGATGAGTTTAGAAAAATCCGATGTAGAGAAAATCGCCCATCTGGCAAGGCTTGCCATTGATGAGTCTAGCATTCCCGACTATGCCCGTGATTTGAATAATATCCTGGCTTTGGTAGAACAAATGAGTGCCGTAGATACCGATGGCATTAGCCCGATGGCGCACCCATTAGATGCCAATCAGCGGCTGCGTGAGGATGTGGTCAGCGAAACTGACCAACGTGAATTATTCCAATCTATCGCCCCAAAAACCGAAGCCGGTGTTTATCTGGTTCCAAAAGTTATCGAATAATCAGGCCCGACATGCATAACAAATCACTCAAACAACTTTCCGATGCGCTGCATCAGGGAGACATCACCAGCGTCGAACTGACCCGACACTTTTTAAATCGTATTAAGCAGCATAATGGTGAGTTAAACGCTTTTATCAGTGTCACTGATGATCTGGCAATGTCCCAGGCCAAAGCCGCCGATGAACGGCTGAAAGCTAAAACGGCAGGCCCGTTGACCGGCATTCCTCTGGCATACAAAGATATTTTTTGTACCCAAGGTGTGCGCACCAGCTGTGGTTCTAAAATGCTGGATCCGTTTATTGCACCATACAACGCTACCGTCGTTGAAAAACTTAACGCTGCCGGCATGGTGACGCTGGGTAAAACCAATATGGATGAATTCGCCATGGGTTCATCCAATGAAACCAGCTTTTACGGCCCGGTAAAAAATCCCTGGGACACCACACGCGTGCCGGGCGGTTCTTCAGGTGGATCAGCAGCTTCCGTTGCGGCGCGTCTGGCACCGGTTGCTACTGGTACTGACACCGGCGGTTCAATTCGCCAACCCTCTTCGTTATGTAACCTGACCGGCTTAAAACCAACCTATGGCCGGGTATCGCGTTATGGCATGATTGCATTTGCCTCCAGCTTGGATCAGGCAGGCCCGATGACAGCAAATGCAGAAGATGCAGCCATGTTGCTGAATGTTATGTCAGGTTTTGATGAACGCGATTCCACCAGTGTTGATCGGGAAGTACCAGATTACACGACCACATTGAATGATTCACTGGTAGGTCTGCGCATTGGTCTGCCCAAAGAATATTTTGGTGAAGGTTTAGACCTTGCCGTTGCCGCGACCATTGAAACCGCTATCAAACAATTTGAAAAACTGGGCGCGACCGTTAAAGAAATCAGTCTGCCCAATACCGATCTGGCAGTACCGACTTATTATGTGGTGGCACCGGCTGAATGTTCATCAAATCTGTCACGCATGGACGGCGTGCGCTTTGGTCATCGCGCCGACAATCCGAAAAACTTGCTGGACTTGTACCAACGCTCACGCGGTGAAGGCTTTGGTGATGAAGTTAAACGCCGAATTATGATCGGCACTTACGCGCTGTCGGCCGGTTATTACGATGCGTATTATTTAAAAGCGCAGCAATGTCGTCGTTTAATCAGCAATGACTTCCAGCAGGCTTTTGCAGAAGTTGATGTCATTATGGGCCCAACAGCGCCGACCACCGCTTTTAAACTCGGTGATAAAACTGATGATCCGATAGCCATGTATTTAGCCGATATTTACACTATCAGCACCAATCTGGCGGGTTTGCCGGGCATATCAATCCCGGCAGGTTTTGCTGACGGCCTGCCGGCTGGTTTGCAAATTATCGGTAATTACTTTGACGAAGCGCGCCTGCTCAATGTCGCACACCGTTATCAACAGGAAACCGACTGGCATCAGCAGATCCCGAAAGCATTTCAATAGAAAACATCAAGGGGGCTTTTAGCCCCTTTTTTATACCAACCACAGAGACACAGAGGGCACAGAGAATAAAAATCATCCACAGATTACGCAGATGGAAGTAAATTTTTACCGTACAACAATCTTGAGTCTGTGAAAATTGGCAAAATCTGGAGGTAACTGTTTTTCTCGAATGTTTCGGTATATGTGATCAATACTGATGATTGATTTAAATATTTTATAAATATAATTAAATCATCTTTTAAAACTCTGTGTTCTCTGTGCCTTATATGGACTCCCTCAATGCTGTCAATTTAAAATACACGAATAAA
>JAVVFF010000016.1:0-24651 GCA_032250995.1 Methylophaga sp.
CCGTAAATCAGCCGGTTTAATCGCCTGCCAGCTGCTGATCTTTTGCTGGTCGCAAAATGCCAGTAATTGCAGACAGTCACGTTGGTAGTTATTGACGGTGTGTATTGAAACACGGCGCTGCTGCGCCAGATAATCAATGAATCGTTGCAGTGTGGTTTGCAACTCAGCTGTGCTGCCCATGATAAAAACGCCTTAGCAGCCGCATAAACACTTCACCTAGGAAATGCAGATATTCGGTGCCCATATCAGCATGAAAGCGATTGGCATCTGCGCTGGCAATCGCCAGTAATCCAGCACAGGGGGCATGTCCCAGCGGCAGGCAAGCAATAGAATGCACTTTGTCGGCATCGTCAGCAAATAACAGTTGTTTCTGTGCTTTGGTCAGCCGGCCGCAAACCGGTTGCTGTTTGTCGATCATATGATCAAAGGCTTTCAATTTTGGAGCCTCGACGTGTAATTCGGCAATGTTAGCGTCAATTTTGGGTAATGCCAGTGGTTTGTCACCATGATAAAACAGCCGCAGTGATACGGCATCGGCAGCAAATTCCTGTTTTAATTTGCCCATCAAAGTCGTTAGTAATTCACTACCATCCTGACAATCAAGCAAATCAAGCACTAACTGATTGACTCGGGATTGCAACACGTTATTGCTATGAGCATTGTCTAGCAGCGCATGCAATTGATCTTGTAATTGTTGGTTTTTGAGTTGCAGTTGTTGACGCTGACGCTGAGCCAGCGAAATAGTGCCGGGCGGGCTATCGGCTAGTTCCAGTTGTTGCAAAACTTCCGGCTGGGTCAGCAGGAAATCTCTGTTTTGCTGCAAAAAAGCGCTGACTTGTTCGGCGCTCAGAGATTGTTCAGGGTTGCCCACGCTATTTCTCCATCAAACACATGTGTCGCCGGGCCAGTCATGGTGACATTAGCCTGCTCGTCCGGCCAACTGATTTGCAAATGGCCGCCCGGCAATTGCACCGCTACCTCACGGGCCAATAAGCCACGACGAATGCCGCTGACCACTGCCGCACAAGCACCGCTACCGCAGGCACTGGTTTCACCGGCACCGCGCTCATACACCCGTAATTTAATGGCTTCATGACTGACCAGTTGCATAAAGCCGGCATTAACCCGCTCTGGGAATTGCGGATGCGCTTCAATCAACGGACCGATTTCCAGCACTGGCGCAGTATCAACATCATCGACCAGCATTACCGCATGCGGATTACCCATCGACAGCGCAGCGATTTCCACCTGATGTCCGGGCTCGATTGCCAACATGTAGGTATTGGCGGCTTCAGCAACTTTAAATGGTATCTGCTCAGGCAAAAACCGTGGACGGCCCATATCGACACTGATTTGGCCATCATCTTGTAAAGTCGGATAAATCACGCCAGAGGCGGTTTCGACGGCAATAGTGGTTTTCTCTGTCAGGCCGTGGTCATAAACAAAACGGGCAAAGCACCGCGCACCGTTGCCACATTGCGACACTTCACCGCCATCGGCATTAAAAATCCGATAACGAAAATCAACATCGGGATGGTCACTGCTTTCTACCAATAACAATTGATCACAGCCAATACCAAAATGCCGATCGGCCAAAAATTTTACCTGCGAGGCACTCAGCGAAACCGACTGGCGAATGGCATCAATAACAATAAAGTCATTACCAAGCCCATGCATTTTGCTGAATTTCAACATCATTTAATCCTGCAACAGATGTTCACCGTAATACAAACTCTCAATCGTCTCGCGCTCACGCACCACCATCGCCTTATCGCCATCAACCATGATCTCGGCAGCACGCGGCCGCGAGTTGTAATTCGAGCTCATAGTGAAACCATACGCCCCGGCTGAGCGAACCGCCAGCAAATCGCCGCTTTCAATCGCAAGCTGCCGGTCTTTGCCGAGAAAATCACCGGTTTCACAGACCGGGCCGACAATATCGTAGCTGAGTGGCGCAGTTTCGCGCGGTTTGACCGCGTCAATTGCCATCCAGGATTGATACAGGGCGGGACGCAGTAAATCGTTCATCGCCGCATCAACAATGGCAAAACGTTTATCGTCGCTGGCTTTAATATATTCCACTTTGCTGAGCAAAATACCAGCGTTACCGGCAATCGCCCGACCCGGTTCCAGCAAAATTTCCAACTGACGGTCTTTCAGTAAATCCTGCATCGCCGCGGCATATTCGGCTGGCGTGGGCGGCGCCTCATCTTTGTAATGAATGCCCAAACCGCCTCCAATATCCAGATGATGAATCGCAATACCATTGGCTGCCAGTTCATCAATCAGCAGTAAAACCCGTTTCAACGCGTCAACAAATGGCGTGACTTTGGTCAATTGCGATCCGATATGACAATCGACACCAATTATTTGTAAATTGGTCAATGCGGCCGCTTGCCGATACACCGCTGGCGCTAAATTGATATCAATACCAAATTTGTTTTCTTTAAGGCCGGTGGAAATGTAAGGATGCGTCTCGGCATCGACATCGGGATTGACCCGTATCGAAATGGGCGCAACTTTACCCAGTTCACCGGCCACCTGATTAATACGCTCTAATTCCGCAACCGACTCCACATTAAAACAGCGGATCTCTTGTTCCAGCGCATAAGCAATTTCCGCCGCTGTTTTGCCAACCCCGGAAAACACCGTTCGATCGGCATGGCCACCGGCGGCTAAAACCCGCGCCAATTCACCGGCCGAGACAATGTCAAAACCTGAACCCAGCCTTGCCAGCACATTCAGTACCGCCAGATTGGAATTGGCTTTAACGGCATAACACACCAGATGCGGTTGACCGGCAAAAGCGTCATCAAAAGCTCGCCAGTGACGCTCTAATGTCGCCCGCGAATAGACATAGGTTGGCGTACCGTATTGCTCAGCAATTGCTGATACAGAAACGTTTTCGGCAAATAACTCGCCATTTTGATAATGAAAATAATCCATGAAACTTACGCGACTTTAATCGTCTGCGCATTGCCCTCCGGTAAATATAAATCACCTTTCAGGCCGCATGCTGTCAAAAGCCCAACTGTACACAATATGATGGCCAGCGCCCGCCAGCCGGTAACTTTTCGCATAATATCTTCCCCATCAGGTGAATAGCAGGCAGACTATACGTGATTGCAATCGCCAGCTGAATTGAAAACTAGAATTTATCGCGCAACTCCCCTAATATTGGTGCATTGGAGATAGTGTTATGTTAAGGAATCGCAACTAGTCATGGCAAATATGGCGGCACCTATCCGGCTCAGTGGTTTGGCAAGGCGTCTTGTTAGCGAAGGTCTGCTCAACGAGGATGAAGCGCAATCCGCGCAAAGTTCGGCCAAACAAGCCAAACAATCGTTTGTCACTTATTTAGTTAATCACAAACTGCTGGCCAGTCATAAAATTGCTGACATCGCATCACAGGAATTCGGCGTTCCGCTGTTTGATATCGAAGCAATGAATCTGGAACTGGCACCGACCAGCCTGTTTCAGGAAAAACTCATCCGCCAGCACAATGCGCTGCCGCTGTTTCAGCGCGGCAAGCGGCTCTATGTAGCAGTGTCAGATCCCACAAATTTACAAGCGCTGGATGAATTTCAGTTTAATACCGCGCTCAACACCTATCCGATCCTGGTCGATGAACACAAACTTTCATTGATCATTGAAAAAGCCCTCGACAAACGCGAACAACAACTTGATGAGTTTGCCAATGCTGAACTTGATGATATTGACCTGGGTCCGGAAGATGATATTGATCGCGGCCAAGACGCCACTGAAACCAATATCGATGACACGCCGGTGGTGCGTTTTATCAACGGCATCATGACCCAGGCGATTAAAGCGGGTGCGTCAGATATCCACTTTGAACCCTACGAGAAAAAATATCGGGTGCGGATCCGCATCGATGGTATTTTGCATGAAACCAAAACGGCACCAGTGGCGCTCAGTGGCCGGATTGCTGCTCGGCTGAAAGTATTATCGCGAATGAACATTGCTGAGCGCCGGGTGCCGCAAGATGGCCGGATGCGACTGAAATTATCAAAATCCAAAGCCATTGATTTCCGGGTGAATACCATCCCGACCTTGTTTGGTGAAAAAATCGTGTTGCGGATTTTGGATCCAACACAGGCGCAAATGGGTATTGATGCATTGGGTTATGAAGAAGATCAAAAACAAATCTTTATGGAAACCATGCATAAACCCTACGGCATGGTACTGGTGACCGGCCCAACCGGTAGTGGTAAAACGGTATCGCTGTATACCGCCTTAAATATTCTTAATACCGATGATCGCAATATTTCCACTGCCGAAGATCCGGCTGAGATCAATCTGCCCGGTATTAATCAGGTCAACGTACATCCGCAAATTGGACTGGGCTTTACCGAATGTTTGCGGGCGTTTTTGCGTCAGGATCCAGACGTCATTATGGTCGGTGAGATCCGCGATTTGGAAACAGCAGAAATTGCCATCAAAGCCGCTCAGACCGGGCATATGGTATTTTCCACGCTGCATACCAACGATGCGCCGCAAACGCTGACACGGCTCGCCAACATGGGTGTGCCTGCTTTTAACATTGCTTCAGCCGTCACCTTAATTATTGCCCAGCGGCTGGCGCGCAGATTATGTCCAAAATGTAAGCAGGTTGAGGATTTACCAACGGAAACGCTACATGAAGAAGGCTTTTCGCAGGCGCAAATTGACGCAAACTTTAAAGTTTATCGTGCTATTGGTTGTGAACACTGCACCGCCGGTTATAAAGGCCGGGTCGGTATTTATCAGGTGATGCCGGTTTCTGATGCCATGGGCCGCATTATTATGGAAGGCGGTAACTCGATGCAGTTAGCCGATCAAGCCAAATTGGAAGGTGTGGATGATTTGCGGGCTTCCGGTTTGAAAAAAGTCATGGCCGGCATGACCAGTCTTGAAGAAATTAACCGCGTAATCAAGGAGTAAGCCATGGCACAAGCTGCTGCTTCGGCGAGAAAAAAGAAAAAAAAAGTGGTCGTGCCGACTATGTATTTATGGCAGGGCACCAACAAGCAAGGACGCCGGGTCAAAGGTGAAACTGCCGGCGACAGTATTCAGGCAGTCCGTGCTGATATTCGCCGCCAGGGCATTACCCCATTAAAAGTCCGCAAAAAACCTAAAGATTTATTTGCCGCGCGTAAACCGCCGATTAAACCCGCCGATATCGCGGTATTCAGCCGCATGCTGGCGACCATGATGTCCTCCGGTGTGCCGCTGATGCAATCGATGCAAATCATCGGTGAAGGCCATGAAAAGGTGTCGATGCAGGAAATGATTCTGGCCATTAAAGCTGATGTCGAGTCCGGTACCAGTCTGGCCGAATCATTGTCCAAATTCCCGCTGTATTTTGATGATTTGTATGTCAGCCTGGTTAATGCCGGTGAGCAATCCGGTACGCTGGAATCATTGCTCCACGAAATTGCCACCTATCAGGAAAAAACCGAAGCCTTAAAATCGAAAATCCGTAAAGCACTGGTCTATCCGGCGGCGATTATTGTCGTGGCATTTATCGTTACGGCAATTTTGATGATCTTTGTTATTCCGCAGTTTGAATCATTATTTACCGGCTTTGGCGCTGACTTGCCGGGCTTAACCAAGCTGGTTATCCGGGTGTCAGAAATCTTTCAGGAAAAATGGTGGCTGATTTTCGGGGTGTTGATTGGTACCGTGATGGGCTTTATGGCCGCCAAAAAACGCTCCCGCAAGATCCAGCATTTTCTCGATCGTTTGCTTTTGAAGTTACCGATTATCGGCGACGTATTAACCAAAGGTGCCATTGCCCGTTTTGCCCGTACTTTTGCTGTTATGTTTAAAGCCGGTGTGCCGATGGTCGATGCCATGACCTCGGTCGCTGGCGCTACCGGTAATATTGTTTATTCCGAAGCCACCATCGTGATGCGCGATGATGTGTCGACCGGTACCCAGCTAAATAAAGCGATGGTTGAGACCGAACTGTTTCCCAATATGGTGATTCAAATGGTCGCTATCGGTGAAGAATCCGGCTCACTGGATTCAATGCTGGCCAAAGTGGCCGACTTTTTTGAACGCGAAGTGGATGATGCCGTCGATAATATGACCGCCTTGATGGAGCCGTTTATTATGGCTTTCCTCGGTGTATTGATTGGTACACTGGTTATCGCCATGTACCTGCCAATATTTAAACTCGGCGCTGTGGTGTAAATGCCGGTGGCCGAATTTCTGGCCGGTTCCGCGCCGGCCTTTATTAGCGTAATTTTTATTCTCGGTCTGCTGATTGGCAGCTTTTTGAATGTGGTCATTCACCGTTTACCGAAAATGATGCACCGTGAATGGCAGCAACAATGTCATGAACTGGTTGGCAGCGATGCGCCGGAAACTACGCCGTTGACGTTAAGTACGCCACGCTCACGCTGTCCGCATTGTGGACATGCGATTAGCGCCCTAGAAAACATTCCGGTGATAAGTTATCTGTTTCTGCGCGGTCGTTGCCGTGGTTGTCAGGCGCGGATTTCAGTTCGTTATCCGTTAATTGAAGCGTTAACCGGTGTGTTATCCGCCGTGGTCGCCTGGCATTTTGGTTTTAGCTGGATTTGTCTGGGCGCATTGTTGTTGACCTGGGCACTGATTGCATTAACGTTTATTGATGTTGATGAACAATTATTGCCCGATAGCATTACCCTGCCGCTGTTATGGCTGGGTTTGTTTTTTAATTTATTTGCTAGTTTCACCACAATACAAAGTGCTGTGATTGGTGCACTCGCCGGTTATTTATCGTTATGGCTGGTATTTCATGCGTTTCGGCTGGCGACCGGCAAGGAAGGCATGGGCTTTGGTGACTTTAAATTATTGGCAGCGCTCGGGGCCTGGCTGGGCTGGGAGTTTTTGCCGGTGATTATTTTATTATCATCGCTGGTTGGCGCTGTGGTGGGTATTAGCCTGATTTTATTACGTCAACATCAACGCAGCCAACCGATTCCGTTTGGCCCCTATCTCGCTGCTGCTGGCTGGCTGGCACTGATCTGGGGCGAGGTTATCAATAGTGGCTATTTACGCTGGAGCGGGCTCAGTTAAATGCCGCTGCAGGTAGGTCTGACCGGCGGCATTGCCAGCGGCAAAACTACGGTTTGCGACATATTTGCTGCGCTTGGTGCAGATATTATTGATGCTGATATCATTGCCAAAGACCTATGTCAGCCGGGGTTGCCCGCGCATCAGCAGATAGTCGCGCATTTTGGTGAAGATCTATTGCTGGAGACAGGCGATTTGGATCGCCAGGCACTCCGGCAGCTTATTTTTCAGGATGTCGATGCCAAAAAGGTTCTGGAAGCCATTATTCATCCGCAAGTCAGGCAGGCACTAACCTTACAATTAAAGCAAAGTCAGGCTGCTGTGACCATTGTCGCCGTGCCACTGCTGATTGAAGCCAAAATGCAGGATATGTTTGATCGCATTTTGCTGGTAACGGCAAATCGCAACACGCAATTGGCGCGATTATTGGCACGCGAAACGATTTCAGCGGCGCTGGCCGGCCAGATGATTAATGCACAGATTGATGACCGGCAGCGATTACACTATGCTGATGACATAATTGATAATAATGGTGTTGTTGAAAAACTCACCGGGCAGATAGAAAAATTGATGAAAATCTATCAACAACTAGCTGCCAATAACCCTTAGTTTTTTCAAACAGAAGCGACGTGTCAGCGACTACTACCTACGAACAACCTCTCAACGAGCGCATCCGGACTTTTTTAAGGCTGGAGTTTTTATTTGCGCGGGTTGACCGCGCTATGCAATTTGACGATGAGCTCAGCCATCGGGATGCCATTGATGCCATGCTCAGTATTTTGTCGGTATTTGAGCGCAATGATTTAAAGTCTGAGGTGTTAAAGGAAGTTGAGCGGCTGATCAGCAATCTTAGCGCGCTGGAAAATATCGCCGGTGTTGATCGCAGTGCTTTAGATAATTTACTCGGCGAGTTGGATCAAACACTAGATGCGCTGCAATTGCGTAAATCTGGCGTTGGCCAAGCGCTGAAAGAAAATGATTTTTTATACAGCATTCGTCAGCGCTCCAGCATTGCCGGCGGCACCTGTGATTTTGATTTGCCGGCCTATCATTTTTGGTTGCAACACACGCCTGTGGCCGACCGGATCAGTCAGTTACAATTTTGGCTAGAGCAATTTGTCGCGGTCAGAGGAGCGATCGATATCAGTTTAAGACTGATACGCAGTGGTACCGCTTTTAGTGATGCGCAAGCTGAAAGCGGTTTTTTTCAGCGCAGTCTGGATAGTAATCAACCAACACAATTGATCCGCGTACAAATTCCGTCTGATACGGCCTATTTTCCGGAAATCAGCGGTGGTAAACACCGTTTTACCGTACGGTTTATGTTATTTGATATTAACCAGCGGCCGCAGCAAATCTCTGAGGATGTTGCCTTTCGGCTTAGCTGTTGCAGTATGTAATGATGATGAAAGTGAATTGCCCAACCTGCGGGCGAAAAGTTATTTGGTCCGAAGACAATGCCTTCAGGCCGTTTTGCAGCGAACGTTGTAAGTTAATTGATCTTGGTGAGTGGGCGGCGGAGAATCACCGTATCGCTGGCGATCCGATTATCGATCCCAACGATCCCGAGTACGACAAACACTAAATCTGAAAATAATTTTTAATGGCAGTGACGATAGCGCCGTTGGCGGCCGGGAAATCATACTGCTCTATTTCTGCCAGCGGACACCACTTGATTTGTTGTCCTTCACGGCCATGTACTTCACCGCTGAATTTTTCGACCAGCCAGACATCCAACGTTACTTTCCGGTCAGCATAATCGTGATCGATTTGTAGTAATTCCTTTGCAATTAACACTTGTAAACCAATTTCTTCGTGTAATTCGCGCTGTAATGCTGAAAAGCGGCTTTCATCGGCTTCACGTTTACCACCGGGAAATTCCCACAAATTGCCCTGATGCTGATGTGCCTGTCGGCGGGTGATTAATATTTGTTTATCAGCGTTAACAATCACGCCAACAGCGACCTGCAAATGCTGCATCAGTTTTTAGCGAGTTTGAATAAAGTGCCACAATACGGGCAACGCACTTGGTCTTGATCTTCAAGCGACAAATAGACGCGTGGATGGGAATTCCACACCGCCATTTCCGGCAGCGGACAGCAGAGCGGCAAATCTTCAGGGCGGATTTGATAATACTTATCAATATTGGCTTGTTTGGCGTCCATCATCCGCTCCAGAAAACTTAAATTGGCAAATCCAGCATCCGTTGCAGTGCCAGTTTGGCCTGAGCGGCGGTGACTTCGTCGACTGTCACCTGATTCACCACATGACCTTCGACCAGATTTTCCAGTACCCATGCTAAATGTTGCGGATCAACGCGGAACATAGTCGAGCACATGCACACCGTTGGCGACATAAAGTGCACCGATTTGCCCTGTGACTCAAATTGCTCATGCAATCGGTTAACCAAATTTAATTCAGTGCCCACTAACCAGCGGGTACCAGGTGTACTGTCAGCAATGGTGCGGACGATGTATTCGGTCGAACCAACATAATCCGATTTCTGACAGACTTCAAAACTACATTCAGGATGCGAAATAACTTTAGTGTCCGGATATTTAGCCAGAAAGTTATCAATCTGCACCGGCTGAAACATCTGATGCACTGAACAAAAGCCTTTCCAGAGGATAATTTTGGCATTTTTCAGCGCTTCCGCGGTCAGGCCACCGAGTGGCTTGTCAAAATCCCAAACCACCATTTCTTCCAGCGGGATGCCCATTTTAAAGCCGGTATTACGGCCTAAATGCTGATCCGGAAAAAACAGGATTTTTTCACGCTTGGCAAAAGCCCAATCAAGCACATGCGGTGCGTTTGTTGAAGTACAGACAATACCGCCGTGTTTGCCACAAAACGACTTTAGATCGGCTGCCGAATTGATATAGGTAATCGGCGTCACCAGTTCGTCGGGATCAAAGACTTCAGCCATTTCCTGCCAGGCACGATCAACATTGACCCGATTGGCCATATCAGCCATTGAACAACCTGCGGCCAAATCCGGCAAAATTGCGATCTGATCCGGCCGTGACAAAATATCGGCGACTTCGGCCATAAAATGTACACCACAAAATACAATGTATTTAGCATCTGAGGCGGCGGCATTGCGCGATAATTTCAGCGAATCGCCTGAATAATCGGCATGTTTGAAGACTTCATTACGCTGATAATGATGACCGAGAATGACCAAGTCCTCACCAAGCGCCTGTTTAGCCTCGGTAATACGTTGGTCGCATTCTGCGTCATCCAGCGAAAAATATTCCTCAAAAGGAATCGGACTGCTTGCCAGTTCTGTTGTCATTTTCGTCCTCCTTATCCGCCCCGTTTAGGAGGTTGTCTTAACTTTCAACAACCGGCGCTTTACGCAAACGGATATTCAGTTCTTTCAGTTGCTCATCGTTCACCGGACTGGGTGCATTGGTCAGCAAACAAGCAGCCGACTGGGTTTTTGGAAACGCCATCACATCACGAATCGATGCTGAGCCAGTCATTAACATTGCCAGACGATCCAAACCAAAGGCCAAACCACCATGCGGCGGGCAACCAAATTTCAACGCTTGTAACAAGAAGCCGAATTTTTCTTCCGCTTCTTCGGTGCCAATGCCGAGCAGTTCAAACACTTGTTTTTGCACATCATTTTTAAAGATACGCATTGAACCACCGCCCAGTTCCGTACCATTAAGCACCATATCATAAGCTCTTGACAGGCACTTGCCCGGATCGGTTTTCAGTAAATCCAAATCGGCTTCGCGCGGCGCGGTAAACGGATGATGCAATGCATGCCAGCGCTGGGTTTTATCGTCCCATTCAAACATCGGGAATTCGATTACCCATAATGGTTGCCAACCATGTGCCACCATATCCAAATCATGTCCCAATTTGACACGCAAAGCGCCAAGAGATTCATTTACAACGCTGGCTTTATCAGCACCAAAAAATACCAAATCGCCAGTTTGCGCTTCCGCCCGTTGCATAATGGCATCCATCACATCGTCAGACAGGAACTTCAGAATCGGTGATTGCAGACCTTCGCGGCCAGCGGCTAAATCATTAACCTTAATGTAAGCAAGACCTTTCGCCCCATAAATACCAACATATTTGGTGTAATCATCGATCTCTTTACGGCTCAGGCTATTACCACCCGGTACGCGCAAAGCGGCGACACGACTATCGGGATCCTGTGCCGGTGCAGAAAACACTTTGAAATCGACGTTTTGCATCAAGTCGCTGATTTCTACCAATTCCAGTGGAATACGTAGATCCGGTTTGTCGCTACCAAAACGATCCATCGCTTCAGCATAGGTCATTCTTGGGAACGGATTTGGTAGCGCTTGTTCCAGCACATTGGCAAACAGCTTACGGATCATCTCTTCCATCATGTTCATCAGATCTTCTTCTGAAACAAATGACGTTTCGATATCCAGCTGAGTAAATTCTGGTTGGCGGTCGGCACGCAAATCTTCATCGCGGAAACAGCGAACCACCTGATAATAACGATCCATACCAGCGATCATTAACAATTGTTTAAACAGCTGTGGTGATTGCGGCAGGGCAAAAAATTCGCCCGGATGAGTACGGCTGGGCACCAGATAATCGCGTGCCCCCTCTGGTGTAGCTTTGGTCAGGATCGGTGTTTCGATATCCATAAAGCCGTGATCATCAAGATAATGACGTAATTGTCGGGTGATTTGCGAACGAAAGCGCAGCTTTTGCAACATTTCAGGCCGGCGCAAATCAATATATCGATGGCGGAGACGGACATCTTCGCTGACATCAGATTGCTCTGAGAGTGGGAATGGCGGCGTTTCGGCGCTGTTCAAAATTTGCAATGACTTGGCAATGATTTCAATTTTGCCGCTTTTCAACTCTACATTTTCACTGCCCGCTGGGCGTGGCTTTACCAAACCTTCAATTTGCAGCACGTATTCACTGCGGACTTTTTCGGCAACGGCAAAGCTTTTGGCATCTTCTGGGTTACAAACGACTTGCACCAGCCCTTCCCGATCCCGCAAGTCGATAAAAATAACACCGCCATGATCGCGGCGACGGTGCATCCAGCCGGCGACGGTGACTGTTTGTCCCGCTAAAGTTTCATTTACCTCACCGCAATAATGGCTACGCATAATGGTTCCAACACTTTCAAATTAGTAAAAAACAAATAACCGCCTCAATCCGGCGACACAAGAGTCATAACAACTTAAAGCAATGACCGTAAATATAAGCTTTAGCGACCAGAATAATTGCTGGCTCAGGCGGCCGGCAAACTGTTACTTTCCGGGCTGCTGGCAGTATCAGCTAAATTGCGTTTGCTACCTGATTTAAAATCAGTTTCGTACCAGCCGTCACCTTTCAGGCGAAAGCCCGCCGCAGATATTAACTTGCGCAAATCAGGCTGATCGCAGGCCGGACAATGTTTTAACGGTGCATCACTGATTTTCTGTAATGCCTCGAAATCGTGACCACAGCTGTCACATCGGTATTCATAAAAGGGCATGATCAATCTCCAACAGGCAAAAATAATATTGCGTCGTCTGATATAAGGCACTACGCGTCAGGTTTCAAGACCTCAACTAACCGATTATAACCAAAAAACAGTGTTTTCGTCTTAGCCTTTCTCGGTCATTCTGGCAATAACGTAAACCGTGCGGATAAAAAATCAGGGCAACCCACAGTATGTTTGCGTTTTTATGATCATTGAATAGGCCGCATTTATAATCCTTCAGACTTTATCATTAGCAAAAGCTGCCGACATCGGCATACTGTTAGCGCAAAAAACCGAAGCGAGCTGCGGGAACCTCAAAACGGAAGAAATATTTAGTTATGGTCATACCAAGCTAGGCCTTAACCAGCAATTACATCGGCTAAGTCAGTATAAAAACGTTGGTTATTGCCCATGTTTTATCGGGGATTATTGATACCTATCTAAATCTTGATGATGGCTAAAGATCAGATTATCGAACGCAGTAGCTATCTGGTTTTTTCTTGCGAAAGATGCTCAATATAAAATAATGTGGCAACTGCAAAAGCAACGTTAGCCGATCGCCGATCTCTTTGACGTATAACCATAAAGCTGCTTTGAAAACATCTCTTTAAGATAGAAAATCTTGGACAGAGGAATTTGACTCGGGGTAGACTTAGCGCCTTTGGTCTTAAGACAAGCCAAAAAATTAATTAAAAATGACCGTTGTTCAGTCATTGTTCAGTTTGCTTGTGCAAAACTTAATTCGCAATTAAAGCAAAAACTTTGAGAAATTTAAGAGGAACATAATATGAAATTTGGCAAAACTTTAACGACTGCACTTTTAGGCGCTTCAACGTTGTTTGCTGCTAGTGCAATGGCTGAGACCCACCAAGTGAATGCTGCTTTAACATCATTTGATCCGTTGGTTGTGAAAGCGCAACCGGGTGATCAGGTCACTTGGGGCAGAATGAACGGTCATTTAGTTAATACGACCTTTACAGATGCCGATGGTGAACATCAGTATATCCCTGAAGGTGCTACAGGTTTTATGTCACAAATGGGCGAAAACTTTACCACTGAGCCACTGACAGTCGAAGGTGTTTATCTGTATAAATGTGACCCACACTGGGGTGCAGGCATGGGCGGCGCAATCATCGTTGGCGAGCCAACAAACCTGCAAGCCATTGTTGATTCAAAACCAAAAGGCGCTTTGAAACGTCTGGTTAAAAAAGTACAACAAGCAACTGAATAATTCAGTTTTTCGGTTGATAACAAGCAATTCCTCTTTTTAGCATAATACTGATCAGTTATGAAAACTTGACTGGCCCAGTAAAGAGACAAAACGCCAGTGATAGTAATATCGCTGGCGTTTTTTTATGTCTGTTCAAACCTTACCTTTCTCATTTGGTCAGTAGCGATTATTACTTGCCATCGGTCAGTGTTTTTCAGAGCATATCCCAGCAATTGACAACACAGCATTCCTATCAGGTAACGCTACAGCGCAGAAAACTGGTCAGCGAATTCGTACTTTGAGGAAGTTGCGTGGGGATGGCTTTTTTCCGCAACGAGCTGCTCATCGAAATTACCCACCGGATGAGTATCAGTTTTGATAGTGAAACCGTCGATACCGTGTTGGCAAAAAGTGCATTGACTCAGGCGCGGCAAAAGTCTTAGCCGTTGTACCGGGTGGTGTCAGTGATGAATGTACACTCCCAGTTACACAGAATTTTTTACAGTCCCCTAACACCTAACTCTTAAAATCCAATAAATCGTGAAATAGGATAATTAAAAGTATCGTCGTGATTTTTTAACACATTGAGAATTTCTGTTCCTGAGAATTTTCTTGCATCATACTGGCAGAGGCTTATTGCTGGAAATTTTCGGCACAAGGAATGGTTATATTTCATTTCAAAACTCATCAACTCATCAATATCCATTTTCTTTTCGACGGCCCATGCCATATCACCTAATACTCTGATGTAATTATCTCCGCTTTGGGTGGCCGAGAGGAATTCAGTTTCAAAATATTCATATAATTTGACGCTGTCTGTAATGCCTTCAAACATAACAAGGCGTTTGTTTTTAATTGCGGTATCAATGTCTGGGTAAACATGCGCCAGATGTTCAAGGATAATAGACTGCCTCGTTTCGGAGGCTATCAAATAACATTTATCGCCGTTACGCAGACCATCTGCTAAAAAAGGAATTGACAGTTTGATAATGCCTTTGTCTGTTTCATAGACGGTACATAAGTGACTTCCATACTCAATAGACATACCCTCCAGTAATATTTTACCGGGATCAATGTTTAAATCTTTTTGAGCGATTTCGATATATTCATCTTCACTGCCACTAAAACGTTCATTTGAATGAATTTTCAAAAAGTTCAGCAGATCTCGTTGATTAAATCTACGTTCTCTTCTTGCACCAATTCTCATACAAGGCAGTCTTCCTGACTTGGTCCACCGGCGAATTGAAATTTCACTCACATTCAATAGCTCAGCAGCTTGTCTGGTATTGAGCAGTTCGTTCTGTTTTGTTGATATTGTGTCCATAATCGATGTTCTACCTTATCTATAATTATCTTTGTTTATCACGAAGAGACAATATAAACACGCGGATAGTTACAATATTTTTAAACTCTGAACTATATATCTGCTTGAATGGCCAGCCTGCAGCCTCGGCACTGTGATTATTTGACCAGTTTGCGATAACGCCCCAACCTCCAAAGCCAAAGAGTTTGCAATTCAGAAGATGCCAAATGATATTCATCCTTTGACATTCTCCATCTCTCCAACGTGAGAACAGTCTCTTATTTTTCAATGATCTTCTTGATGATTTCATCGTTTAACCTTGATATCACATCATATTGACAGTGCACGTTTATAGCTTACGCACTTCTCATACTGTGCTTCCATACTACTGGGGCTTGTTTATCTTTCATATCCACCACTGCTGGCGGCTATTTTTGTGACCGGCAAGGCGGAAAGCGCGCTGTGTAGTCTTTCTTCATAAGCGATGGACAACGCAGCAGGACGCAAAGATAGTCCCAACCCTGCGGGTTGGGACTGAAAAAGCCCTAGTGAAACTAATGTCTCCTCCATTGTTTGTTAACCGAAGACAAGTACCCAAGACGTTCTCTCTGCAATAAAAAATAAAGGCTTGACATTTCTTAATATACACTGCTTAAATGATCATTACTGATGCTTATTGAACATTATTGATAGTTATAGAGTATCAGTATGCGCGCCAATGCAGGTAATTTATTTATGATCAAACAAAAAAAAAATCAAACAGGATTTGTATCTATCGATTGGATCAACCCGCGAGTAATAAAGCGGTCTTTTGTTGTTGCCTTAGTCGTCGGCACTATTCTGAATCTCATCAATCATCACGACCTGTTTTTTGGTGCAACCTTATCCTTGAGCACTGCCATCAAGATCGTTCTGACCTATATGGTTCCTTACTTTGTATCGACGCATGGTCAGGTGTGCGGCCATTTTGATAATGCTTCGGAGTCTTTAAAAATGAAATAAAACAAGATCTAACCCGGGCTTTTTGCATTTCGTACAAGGCCCATCATCAGGAGAGAGAAATGAAAACACTTACGTTGCACAGACAACCTGTTAATGCTCCTCAAATAAATAAAAAATCGCAGGCACAAAAGTCTGCAGTTAATGTAAAAAAATCCGGTAATCGTTTTTTTGGACTAACCCTGCTGAGTGCGCCTCTATTATTAAGCTTGTCTGCACCAGTCAATGCTGGCCCCCGAGGCTCTGAACTCGATACAACGCTCACGCCAGCTTCCGGTGGTATGGAAGGTGTGGGGGTTGTCAGACCGCAGGACCCGGTTGCCATGATATTCGGCAATCCAGCAACCCTAACGCAATTGAATGGCTCCACAGCATTTACCCTTGGTGGTAGTTACCTCAATATGGATCTAGACGCGAGAAATTCCTCTATCAATCCAAATCCATTTGTTGCTCCCGGAGCATCAGGAGAATCAGACTTTACAAATGCGGCTATACCGCACGCTGCGGTTGTTCATCGGATTAATTCACAGTGGGTCGTGGGCGGCGGCATGACAGGTGTATCGGGCTTGGCATCAGATTTTCGTGATGAACCCGGTTTCCCGGCGCTTGTCGCTGATCTGAAGTTATTCGGCGCCAATATGGTCGCGGGCTACCAGGCAACAGATAATTTCAGCGTCGGTGCTGCAGTAACAATAGGCATCGGCTCTCTAAATGCCGGGCTGGTGCAAAATGGTTCGTCTGTTAATGGTTTCGGTGTCGGCGGTTCATTAGGTGCAACCTATGATTTTGGGGCTTTGCAAATAGGCGGCACATATAAAGCACCGATGAAAATTGATTACGATAAGGCTGTGGAAGTTTCGCCAAATAAGTTTGATAAATTAACACTGGAACAGCCACAGGAAGTGACCTTTGGTATCTCAACCACTGACCTGATTTCTGATAGTACCCATATTGAAATCAACTACCGTTTCAAAAACTGGGAAAACGCAGATGGCTATCAGGACTTCTGGCAAGACCAGCACATTGTTTCTGTAGGCGCACAGCATAATTTTGGTAACCGTTTCACTGCTCGTGCCGGTTATTCCTATGGCAGCGACCTGGTCAAGAGTGGCAGCAAACTCGGTAACAGCTTTGCGGGTGTCAGCACTCTGAATGGTCCAAATGGACCTATCCCGATTAGTCCTGAACTCATTCAGAGTGCTCAAGCCACTATTACCAATGGTTATTGGCGGCAAAGTATTTCTGTCGGGTTAAGTTATGACCTGACTCAAACTATTCGACTTGATACCAATGCATCGTATGCCTTTGATGGCGAAGACAATGTCGGTGCTTTTGAAACCGATGGCACCATTATTACCGTCGGCGCAGGCTTCACTTGGAGATTTGATTAATGAGTGCTTATATTGATATTACTTTTTACTTAATTGGCCTTATCACAATGTTGGTTATCTTTACCCCTTTTTCGCCAATGACCATCGATTTGGTGAACTTCTCACGGGATACACAGATAGCAATTTATCGTCATCGTCATAAATTATGGGCGATAGGTATCTTCTCTCTGGGACTCGTTTTATTACGTAGCCTTGATAGCGTAATGGGGGCTCAAAGTATTGACCAAGTAGATAAATGGTTCTGGATCACCATTGCAACAATTGGCGCATTGACCATGATGTTCTGGAGTGGTTATGTACCTTATGTGATGACGCCTCCCAGTAAACACAAAATTTTAACAGCTAAAGAAGCTGATCAGATACTTAAACCTGATGATGTGATTCTGGGCCTAGCTTATGGTGATGAGGTGAGAGCTTATCTACGAGATGAAATAGCCAGACCACATTATTTTAAAGATACGCTGAATAAGACGCCATTAACGGTTTCGTATTGCATCCTTTGTAATAGCGGTGCGGCTTATAACTCCGAGCTCAATGGTCAGGCACTGAACCTAAGGTGCGTGACAGCCTATAACAACAACGTCATTTATTACGATCCCGCCACCGGGAATTTTATTCAGCAATTGGATGGTAGCGTTGTCTATGGTCCGGATAAAGGCAAGTCGCTAGAGGCTTATCCGGTCGTTATGGCAAGCTGGGAAGAATGGAAAAATGCACATCCTGATACAAAGTTTTTCTCATCTCCGCCGATCACGCTTCGCGACAAGATGGTTGGCCTGATGTTAGGCATGATGATTCCAATCTCTAAACTTTCCAAACGCACTAAGCCGTGGCATCGAATTCAAGGCAAACTCGATCCACGTCTGCCAGCCATGTCATTCGTATATGGCATCGATATTAATGGTGATGCCCGTGCTTATTCGTTAAATAAGCTTAAAGATCAGCGCGTCATTAACGAAGAAGTCGGCGGCAAGCCAATTGTGGTTGTCTATGATGGTCAGCATGATGTTGGTGGCATCTTCTCTGCTGAAGTTGATTCCCAAAAATTAACTTTTGAAGCATTAACTGAGCAAGATAATTCCGTTATTGCACGTGATCAGGAAACAGGATCATTATGGACTGCAACCGGCAAAAGCGTTGAAGGACCATTGAAAGGACAAACATTAAAACCTGTCTCACACATTAATAAATTGTTCTGGTTCAGTTGGGCACTATTCAAGCCACACACCAAAGTCAGTGATCCAAAAACATAGTAATAAAACGACTAAAACTCAAGATTATCTCGATGTTTTAACTATTCTGAATATGAATTAGAGAGAAGGTGTTATGACTATCAAATCAATAACCAAACGACTGTTTTTATCAGTCTTATTATTAACTGGCCTCAACGGTCCTTATGTCTTTGCTGCCAATATAACCGCCTATGATGCACTGAGTCATCCACCTGAGCGGATGGCCAGGCCAAATGAAGTTGACTTATCCATCTACCGTGAAGCCGGTGAACCCGAGTTTGGCATCTTCAAATATACTGCTCCTGCAGATGGATTGGTACTTGTTGACCCGCCTCATGGAACAGAGACGAAGTGGACAAATGCGTTTGAGATAGCCTATACAAAAATGGGCGTCAAAGGTCCAATTGTCTTATTTCTGCATGGGGTTCCTACCAACAGAAGACAATGGGAAGGCGTTCAGCATCATGTGTCCCGCTTCGCACGCACCATCTCAATAGATATGCTGGGCATGGGTGAGAGTACGAAACCACGTATGTATGGGAAAAAAAATGATAAAGCGTTAAATGATCGCTGGTTCTGGAAGCACGACACGGACTATATTGAAAAATTGATGCAACATGAATATCCCGGTGAAAAATTCATTTTTGTAGCGGATGACTGGGGTGCCGGTATTGCCACACACTACGCGGCTAAATATAACGATAAAAGACTGCATGCATTAATTGAACAGGACCCCATTGCGTTTGATGGTTATCCTGTAAATGAAATTCAAGCTGTTGGCCGGGCTTCCCTGATACCCAATACCATAGAAGGGGATGCCCAATTTGCTGCAGCAATGGGCGCATTTGATCAGACGCTGGTTCAAATTCTGAAAACCATGGTCCATGTTCCTGCCGTCTACAATCAATACAATATGCGTAATCTTGTTTTCCCTTACGTTGATGTTGATTATGCAAGAAATCCGACCGGTGATGGCATAACAGATACGGCCAGCTCAATCTCAATGAAATTGAAACTGCATAACATCAGAGTCCTCGCTGACCGTGCAGCCGTGCTGAGTCCCAGTCAGTTATTACCCTATCATGCAGAGAAGAATCCGGAAGGCGTTGATTACAACGGCATCACTATCCCAACCCTTATTATGTGGGGAGAATATGACAACATGATGCCCGCAGCACAAACCCAGCGTTATGCAAACATACTTGGCACGGATGATGTTCAGATCACTTATATTCCGCGTGCAGGGCACTTCCCGGCGGAAGATCAGCCGGAGCTGGTGGCTGACACCATTGTCAATTTTGTGCGTCGTGTTATGGGCCGAAGCGCAATGGCGGATATTAATCTGGGTAATGATGGGATCTGGAAAGGTGATGAACACAAAATGATCAAGGATTTGAGAGTTATTCATAACATCGAATAAAGAACGAAATCCAACGTGCAATCTTAACCGCCCTGGGCATTCACGGCCTGGGGCTTTTTTTTAAACAATGTATTCAGATTTTGCCAGTGGTTGCGTCAGCTTTTGCTGATTTGAGGTTATTTATCATTCCAACTTGGTGGGAATTGGTTCAGAGCTAGTGATGCCTCATCTTCAGTGACTGCTTGCTAAATATGCTTCAACTCTGCCGTCACTGCCTTGTAGTCTTTTATTAGCACATATTTCAAAGCGTTACTTACCATATGGTCATTACACAGCTGTATTTTATTTGTTGGATAAGCCTTATTTGATGGCATCGGGAAAACTTTTTAGCCCATCCACATAACAAATGAGAATATTCTTAACCCTACGGTTTTGCAATTCGGTCAAGACATTTAACCGAACTAAGCAGCTTCATTCTCGGACAGTCACATATCTAGTAGTTCTTTGTAGCCGTCTATATTTGGCACCTAGCACAAGATAAACCGCTTTGTTAAAAACTTATATATTAAGACGCACTTTTACCACGATACAATTAAGAAAAATAATGAGATAGATGGCGTCCAGTGGTCTAGATGCTATTAAAAAAACCTTATCAATCACCGCATCAGCCACTTTGGAAATCAGCTATATTTTTGTTAAAAAATCCCCAGATCGTCAAGGCCCAGTGCGTTTAAGATCGCTAAGACCCGTTATCTCATTAAATACAATGACTTTGCAGCTTAAGAGAACGGCATTGCGCTTTTTAGCGGGCTTTTTTGATCCAAATACTTGCTGGCTATGCTAAAATCTACGGGTTTAATTGCTCTGAAGTGGTGTATTTCAAACCGTTTTTAGCAAGCTCTATCAACGAATGTCAGGGGAACTCATCTGATGAGTAACAATATAGATACCGGCAAACGGCGCTTTCTAACAGCCGCCGCCAGTGTTGTCGGTGGTGCTGGCGCAATTGCCGTCGCTATTCCCTTTGTTGTCTCGGTTGCGCCGAGTGCCAAAGCAGAAGCAGCTGGTGCGCCGGTGTCGGTCAATATCAGTCAGCTTGAAGTGGGTCAGTTATTGACCGTTGAATGGCGTGGCAAGCCGGTCTGGATTTATCGCCGCAGTCAAAAAGTATTGGAAGCATTACCGACACTGGCTGACGAATTGCGTGATCCCAATAGCCAAGTGGCTTCACAACAACCTGAATATTGTCAAAATGAAACGCGTTCAATTCGCGATGAAGTGATGGTGTTAGTGGGTATTTGTACGCATCTGGGCTGTTCGCCAACTTATCGCCCCGAATTAGCGCCCGAGGATTTGGGTGAAGCATGGAAAGGCGGCTTTTTCTGCCCCTGTCACGGTTCCAAATTCGATTTAGCTGGCCGCGTTTATGATGGCGTCCCGGCGCCTATCAATCTTGAAGTACCGCAGTATCATTTCCAAGGCGATAATACCGTCATCATTGGCGAAACTGCCAAAGGAGCCGCGTAATGGCAAAGTTGATGGATTGGGTAGATGCCCGCTTCCCCGCCACCAAGATGTGGAAAGAACACCTTTCAGAATATTACGCGCCGAAAAACTTTAACTTCTGGTATTTCTTCGGTTCGCTGGCACTGCTGATTCTGGTGATGCAGATCATCACCGGTATTTTTCTGACCATGAATTACAAGCCAGATGCAGCGTTGGCCTTTGCTTCGGTTGAATACATCATGCGTGATGTTGAATGGGGCTGGCTGATTCGCTATTTACATTCGACCGGCGCCTCGGCATTTTTTGTGGTGATATATTTGCATATGCTACGCGGGCTAATGTATGGATCCTACAAACAGCCACGCGAATTGATCTGGATTTTCGGCATGTTGTTGTATGTAGTGCTGATGGCCGAAGCTTTTATGGGGTATTTGCTGCCTTGGGGCCAGATGTCATATTGGGGCGCACAAGTTATTATCTCATTGTTTGGCGCGATTCCGGTAGTGGGTGAACAATTAGCCCTGTGGATACGTGGTGACTTTGTCGTGGCTGATGCAACGCTGAATCGCTTCTTTGCCTTCCACGTTATCGCCCTGCCGATTGTTTTGCTGGGTTTGGTGGTAATGCATATTCTGGCTTTGCATGAAGTTGGCTCTAATAATCCCGATGGTGTTGAAATTAAGAAAAACAAAGACGCCAATGGCAAACCATTAGATGGTATCCCATTTCATCCTTATTACACGGTAAAAGATTTGGCCGGCGTAGTGGCATTTTTATTTATTTTCTCGTTGGTACTGTTCTATGCACCGGAAGGCGGTGGCTGGTTTCTTGAAAAAGATAACTTTGTGCCTGCTAATCCTTTAAAGACGCCTGAACATATTGTGCCACTGTGGTATTTCACACCATTCTACGCAATCTTACGAGCGGTGCCGGATAAATTATTCGGGGTTATTGCCATGGGCATGGCGATTGTCGTGTTGTTTTTACTGCCTTGGTTGGATCGCAGCAAGGTCCGCTCAGTGCGCTACCGTGGCCCGTACTTCCGCACTGCACTGATCTTGTTTGTAATCAGCTTTGTAATACTTGGCTATTTGGGTACACAACCAGCGACCAGTCTGTATACATTGTTGGCACGGGTATTTACCATTATTTATTTTGCCTTCTTTATTCTGATGCCAATTTACACCCGTTTTGATAAAGACAAAGCGGTGCCGGAAAGGGTGACATATCAATGAAAGCGTTAATGATAGCCGCCATCATGGCGATAATAAGTCTGGGTTCTGCGCCGTTAATGGCGGCATCAGCAGGAACAGAATTAGATCATTTTGAGGTTGATCTGCGTGATCAGGCCTCTTTACAACGGGGGGCACAGATTTTTACCAATTACTGCCTGAGCTGTCACGCAGCATCTTTTATGCGCTATAACCGTATGGCCGAAGACTTGGGGCTAAGCGATGAGCTGGTAATAGAAAATCTGATGTTCACCACCGACAAAATCGGCGAAACCATGCAGGTAGCGATGCGTCCGGAAGATGCTAAAAAATGGTTTGGTGTCACGCCACCCGATCTGTCAGTTATTGCCCGAGCCCGCGGTACTGACTGGTTATATAGTTATTTGCGTCATTTTTATCTGGATGATACCCGGCCGATGGGGACCAACAACCCGTTTTTGGTTAATGCCGCCATGCCCCATATTCTCTGGGAACAGCAGGGTTTTCTGCAAAAAGATGCTGAATCGGGAGCCATGTCACTGGCTCGGGAAGGTGAGTTGACACCGCGTCAATACGATCAATATGTCGGTGATCTGGTCAATTTTCTGGCTTATATCAGTGAGCCATCGAAACTTGATCGGCTGGCACTGGGTAAATGGGTATTGTTATATCTGGCTTTCTTCTTTGTCATTGCCTTAGCACTGAAAAAGGCTTACTGGAAAGATGTTCATTAAATTTGTGCAACCTGCTGCATTCATTGCAGCTGGTGCCTGATCCTGTAATGTTAGATAATCCAGAGCGCCGCAACCAGCTGACTTTATACAGCCAAATAGACTGCCCTTTTGGTCAGCAAATCCGCTTTACACTCGCTGAAAAAGGGGTTTACTGCAAATTGGTCAATTTAAACGCTGGAGAATGGCCGGAGTTTCTTGCCGAAATCAATCCCAGCGGCAGCGGGCCGACACTGATTGATCGTGATGTCGCGTTATACGACCCATGTATCATACTAGAATATTTGGATGAACGTTATCCGCACCCCGCTTTAATGCCCGCCTCACCGGGTGAACGTGCCCGATTACGGCTGATGTTGTCGCATTTATCTCAGAACTGGCAACCGTTGATCTCACAATTACAAAGTCGCGGTGCCAGTAAAGCGAGGCGAACGCTGCAGGAAGATATTACGGTAATGGCGCCACTGCTGGCTGAAGGTGAATTTGCTTATGGTCAGCAATTGAGTTTGTTGGATTGTTTTTTACTACCCTTCTTGTGGCGCTTAACCGCTTTAGGCGTTAAGCTGCCGGCATCGGCCGCCAAGGTCGATCATTATGCCCAGCGATTATTTGCCCGGCCGGCATTTAAGGCAAGTTTGACGACAGCAGAAAAAGGCATGCCTCAATGAGCAGCATGACACCGCAAAAACCCTACCTTATTCGGGCCATTTACGAATGGCTGCTGGACAATAATTGCACCCCTTATATGCTGGTTAATACGCTTATTGATGGTGTAACCGTACCTAACGAATACGTCAAAGATAATCGTATTGTGCTCAATTTAGCACCCGATGCGATTCATCAACTGCAAATGGACAATGACTGGATAAGTTTCTCAGCACGCTTTTCTGGCAAAAGCATGGATCTGTTTATTCCTATTGCGGCAGTGCAGGCTATTTATGGCAAAGAAAACAACGAGGGCATGTTTTTCCCAGAAGACAGCTCGCCCCCCGAACCCACAACACCCAAACCGGTGTCCAGCAGTGGTAAGCCGAGCCTGAAAATCGTTAAATAACCTGAATCTCGTTTAAGAAAAATGAACTAAATGCCTGTTCCAAGATCAGATCTTTCGACAAAAAAAGATTTATCCAAAACAAGGAACAGGCATGAAGAATTTAGTTGAGTTGTACT
>JAVVFF010000155.1:0-4142 GCA_032250995.1 Methylophaga sp.
CGGCACCAATCTGCAAAAAGGCCTGAATGCCATTAATAAATTTGCACCAAGCAATTTATATGTCATCACCGATGGTTTACCCACCAAAGGTGAATCGCAGTACCGCAGTCTTAATCCGTTTGCCAAATGTAATTCGCTGACTGGCAATGCCCAGACGATTTCCGGCGACTGTCGTAAACGTCTGTTCCAGCAAACGGTTCAGGAAAGCAACCGGCAGGGGACGCAGGTTGATGTCATTTTACTGCCGCTGGAAGGCGATCCCGATGCAGTCAATCAGTATTGGCTCTGGGCTGCGTCGACTGGAGGTTTGTTAATTAGCCCGGCGAGCAACTGGCCATGAGACTTCGCAAAAAAGAATTGGATATTTTCAGCCTGTCTTTTCTGGACGTGATTTCCTGTGCGTTTGGCGCGGTGATCATGCTGATTTTGATCTCCAAAACCGATGTTGATGTATCGGACGCCGGGCAGGACAATATCAGCAGCTTGCTGGCATCGTTAATTGGTTTACAAAATTCTGTCACCGAAACCGAGCAGCAAATTCAGGCTGAAATGGCGAGGCTGGATGCCTTGTCGGGTGAACAAGCAGCGATTGAACGCGCCAGAGCGCAATTACAAAATCAGTTGCAGTCTCTTCAAGATGATAATGCGGCATTGACTGACAATATTGCCGGACTGAGTTTGGTGGAGTCGCGCCTGAAACAGGCGGCTTTACCGACACCACGCCTCAGTACCGGTGAACGCTCAGAAGCAGTCGGTGGCATTCCGGTGGATAGTGATTATGTGGTGTTTATTATTGATACCTCGGGTAGTATGCAGCAGATCTGGTCGCGGGTGACCCGCGAAGTTGTCAATGTGCTGAATATTCATCCGGAGGTTAAAGGTTTCCAAATTCTCAATGATATGGGCACTTCGATGATTTCGGGCTATGACGGTCGCTGGATGTCCGATACGCCATCAACGCGGGACAGTGCCATCGGCTTATTCAGAAACTGGGCGGTGGTGTCTAACAGCAGTCCGGTGGAAGGCATCGAAACGGCACTCAGAAAATATGCCAAACCCAATATCACCACATCGATTTATGTGTTTGGTGATGATTACACCGGCGGTTCATTCGATGCGGTAATCGATAAAATCACCAAACAAAACCGGCAGCTCAGTGATGGCCGGCGTCTGGCAAAGATTCATGGTGTCGGCTTTTTATCGCCCAGCAGTACTGATCGTTACAGTATTTTGATGCGTGAGCTGACCAAACGTAATGACGGCACCTATCTGGCCTTGCCACCATAATATGCGTTAATCAGTCAGCAAAATCATGTTTCCAGCGAATATCATCTGTCGCCAGCATTTGACTGATGCTAAAGCGAATCATATTGGTTGGATCACTGGGCGGGCCTAACAGCACATAACGTTTACCGTCATTATCAAAGCCAACACCGGTTTGTGTATTAAATTCAGTGATTTTACTGCTGTTATGCAGCACAAACGGCTGCAATTTATCGGTATCGTCGGGCGGCGCAAATGGTGGCACTGTTTCCGGGCGTTGCCGCAGTCCGACAAAGATTTCAGTATCTGACGGCAGGATCAGGATATTCCAGTGAAACAATGTCACCATCAAATCAGCAGCGCGATTCATCTATCGGTTATTCTCCAGTCAAATGATCCGGCGTAACCCGCCAAATAACATTGCCCACATCATCGGCAACCAGCAGCGCACCTTTATTATCGACTGCCACACCAACGGGCCGGCCCCGGGCATCACCATCTTTATTGACAAATCCGGTCAGAATATCTTCGGGCATACCGGCCGGTTGACCATTTTCAAAAGGTACAAAAATCACTTTGTAACCACTATGCGGTTTGCGATTCCAGGAGCCATGCTGACCAATAAATGCGCCCCCTTTAAATTGAGCCGGTAATAAATCTGCTTGATAAAATGCCAGACCCAACGAGGCAGTATGTGCCCCCAAAGCATAATCCGGGGCAATGGCTTTTTCGACTAAATCCGGCCGTTGCGGCTCGACCCGGTTATCAACATTTTGTCCGTAATAACTATACGGCCAGCCATAAAAACCGCCTTCCTGAACCGACGACATATAATCCGGTACCAGATTATCGCCAAGTTCATCGCGTTCATTGACGGTGGTCCAGAGCTCGCCGGTGACCGGCTGCCAGGCAAGGCCATTGGGATTGCGTAAACCTGAGGCAAATAATTGGCTGTCACCGGTTTTAGGATTGATTTGCAAAATGGCGGCGCGGTTGAATTCGTTATCCATGCCTTTTTCACCAACATTGCTGTTGGAGCCCACCGTGGCGTAGAGCATTTCGCCATCCTGGCTGGCGATGATATTTTTGGTCCAGTGGTAATTAATATTACCGGCCGGCAAATCAGCAATATGCTCACCCGACGCGGTAATTTCTGTGGCACCTTGTTGATACGGAAAACGGACAATTGCATCGGTATTGGCAACATAAAAATCATTACCGACCAGTACCATACCGAATGGTGATGTCAGATCATCAATAAATGTGGTTTTGGTTTCAGCAACACCATCGCCATCTTTATCCCGCAATAAACTAATGCGATCAGCACTGGGCACGGCCGCGCCAGCCCGCTTCATAAACCAACCCTGAATCGTAGCCTTAAGACTCTTATCAGCATTAGGATTAGCCTGGGCATTGGTTTCAGCGACTAAAACATCGCCATTAGGCAGCACATATAACCAGCGCGGGTGATCCAAGCCTTTGGCGAATGCGTTGACGGCAAGGCCTTTGGCAACAGTTGGTTTTTCAGATTCTGACCAGCCTTTGGCGGGCGCAATATTAACGGTTGGTAACAAACCCGGATTAGGCTCAGGTAATGTCGGGTTGGGACCAAAACCAACGTTTTTGGGTAATGCGGCATTATCAGCACAAGCATTCAGACTCAGCATCAAGGCAGTCATAACGCTGCTTACTAACAATCGTTTTTGCATGAATTGTTCTCCAAATGAATGAAATCAGTTGCCATATGACATTACTGAGTAATGGGTCAGTAAAGCTGAAATCAATGATGCTTAACTTTAATGCCTTTACAGCAAATCCAAGCAATTATAGAGACAACCCTATTATTTAACTTGTTGCATATCTTTTTTGGCGTCTGTTCGATACCTAACAGTTAAGCGGTGGGTGAAATACCCATAATAGGTAGGGAGTGGTTATACCAGCGCTGAACAACCACATTATCGTTTGAAATAAATCTTTAACATACGGTCGGCTTCAAGCGCCGAATGATTAGCCCAATAGACTTTATTGACCAACAGTAAATCGCTATGCGGCATACCTAAAATGGCCGTAAATAATTAGAAGGTGGTTCATTATGTACCGTTTTAAATAATGGTTTTTTTATGCGGTTCTCTGCGTTCAGGTACGTCATTAATAGGGTTAATGCTGGATCAGCATCCTAAAATAAATAATCCAGGCGAGCTGGATTTTTTATTTGATCAAATAACCCATGATGGACAGTTGCCTGACATTGAGAAATACCAAAACGGGCTGTCAACAGATCGTATCTTTAAGGCTAAGCATTTCCATCTTGATGACACCTTAAATTATCCCGATTTGATTCGATCGTTTATACGGCAATTAACGGCGCAGAATAGTACGTTAATGATCAATATTCATCGTTGTTTTGATCGGATTCCTTATATCTTACCTGATGCCAAATTTATCCATTTGATCAGAGATCCCCGGGATGTTGCCCGTTCCAGTATCGGCATGGGCTGGGCCGGTAATGTATATCATGGCGTTGATCATTGGATTGACTCTGAGCATGACTGGCAACAATTACAGCAAAAAATTTCCCCTAATCAGTATCTGCAAATCCGCTATGAAGATTTAATCTTATCGCCGAAAAAGGTATTGACTGAGATCTGTGCGTTTGTCGGGGTTGAGTACCATGACGATATGCTGAACTACGACCAGCATTCGACGTACAGCAAGCCGGATCTTGCCTTGGTCGCACAATGGAAAACCAAGTTATCAAGCCGGCAATTACAGTATGTTGAATCTAAGGTGCAGCCTTTGATGACCGAACACGAATATCCTTTAAGCGGTCATCAATTAGTGCGTATTGGTACGGTTGAAAAATTAAAACTGAAAATTAC
>JAVVFF010000156.1:0-4110 GCA_032250995.1 Methylophaga sp.
TCAGAAACGCCGCCAGATATTGAGCAATGCGATCTTTAATCACCTGCCAACTGGCAATGACCACCAGCAACGTTGAAATCGTCGTCAGGATCATCAGCGGCATTGAAAAGCCATCAATGCCCAGAAAGTATTCAATATTAAAGGTATCAACCCAGGGCAGCCGTTCAACAAACTGCATCTGTGCCATGCTGACATCAAAGCCGATATACAAACCAAACGACAGCAGCATGGTGACTGAACTAATCAATAACGCCAGCCAGCGCGCCGCATAAACATTATCGCGGCAAAGCAATACGGCAATACCACCAAGAATGGGCAACCAAATCAGCAAACTCAGCATCAGCAAATCAAACACGCAGCATCACCCTCATATGACAAACCAGGTGAGTAACAACCAGACGCCAATCATCATGACAAACGCATAATGATAGAGATAACCGGACTGCACTTGCCGGCCGACTCTGGAGACCAGTCCGATTAAACGGGCACTGCCATTAATGACCAGACCATCAATCAGCCAGGTATCCCCTATTTTCCACAGCAGCCCACCCAAACCGCGTGAGCCCGCAGCAAAGACTTTTTCATTAAAGCTGTCAAAACCATATTTGTTATCCATAATGCACCACAGCCATATGGTTTTTTGCTGGATTTTGTCGGGCAGATCCGGGCGTTTGATATACAAGAACCAGGCGGTAACCACACCAGCCAATGCCAACCAGAATGGCGGCATTTGCAGACCATGTAATAAAAAGCCCCAAACACCGTGATAATCAATTCGTGCCAACACATCATGCTGCGGCATCACACTAATCGAATCTGCCAGCCAGTCGCCAAATACCATATAGCCAATCAGATAACCGGCCAGTACCGACGGGATCGCCAATAAAATCAAAGGAATGGCCACGAATTTGGGTGATTCATGCGGTGGATGACCATGGGCATCAAAGCGTTCTTTGCCATGAAACACCAAAAACAACAATCTGAAGCTGTACAACGCGGTGACAAACACGCCAATCATGACCGCAATATAAGCAAAACCGGCGCCCGGAATGGTCGAAGCATGCACCGCTTCAATAATGGCATCCTTGGAGAAAAAGCCGGCCAGTCCCGGCGCGCCAATCAACGCCAAGGTGCCGATTAAGCTGGTCCAGTAAGTAATCGGCAGATATTTTTTCAGACCGCCCATCTGACGAATATCCTGCTGATGGTGCAGCGCCATGATTACTGAGCCTGCCGCCAGAAACAGCAAGGCTTTAAAAAACGCATGGGTAAATAAATGAAAGATCGCTGCTGAATAGGCTGACGCACCTAAAGCAACCGTCATATAACCGAGCTGTGACAAGGTCGAATAGGCGATAACCCGTTTAATATCATTCTGAATCAAGCCCAGAAACCCCATAAACAAGGCGGTAATAGCGCCAATCACCAGAATAAATGCCAACGCGGTTTCCGAATATTCATACAGCGGCGACATCCGCGCCACCATAAAAATACCCGCTGTGACCATGGTTGCCGCGTGGATTAACGCCGAAATCGGTGTCGGGCCTTCCATTGAATCTGGCAACCAGACATGCAACGGCACTTGTGCTGATTTACCCATCGCACCGATAAACAACAAAATGCCAATGACCGTCATCAGCGACCAGTTGCTGTCGCCCCAGATATTGACTTGTTGCTCGGCCATTTGCGGCGCCTGATTAAACACTTCTACATAGTTCAGGCTGCCGGCATACATCAGCACGGCAGCAATACCCAACAAAAAGCCAAAGTCCCCGACCCGGTTGACCAGAAAAGCTTTCAGATTGGCGTAAATCGCCGTCGGTTTTTTATACCAAAAACCAATCAGCAAATACGACACCAGCCCTACTGCTTCCCAACCAAAAAATAACTGCATAAAGTTATTGGCCATCACCAACATCAGCATGGCAAAGGTAAACAGTGAGATATAGCTAAAGAAACGGCAATAGCCGTCATCATGGTGCATATAACCAATGGTGTAGATATGCACCATCAGCGATACAAAAGTCACTACCACCATCATTATGGCGGTCAGCGAATCAACCAGAAAACCGACTTCGATATTCAGACTGCCGGCCTGCAACCATTGATAAACGGTGGCGTTATAACTTTCGCCATCAACCAGCACCAGCTTCAGCACATAGGCCGATAAAGCAAAGGCAATGGCAACGCCTAGAATTGTAATACGATGCGCATTATTGCGGCCGATCTGCTGACCAAAAAAACCGGCCAGAATACTGCCTAGCAGTGGTGCTAAAACAATCGCCAATAACAAATTCTGCGTCATCGGCTAACCCCTGAGCTTATCGATAGCATCGACATTAATAGTGCTTAAATTACGGAACAGCACCACCAGAATCGCCAGGCCAATCGCCGCCTCAGCGGCCGCCACCGTCAGGATAAAAAACACAAACACCTGCCCGGCGGCATCACCAAGGAAATGCGAAAAGGCCAGAAAGTTGAGGTTCACCGCCAGCAGCATCAGTTCGATACACATCAGCAAAATAATAATATTTTTGCGGTTCAGAAAAATACCGGCCACCGACAAGCTAAATAACAGCGCGGCTAAAATCAGATAATCCGACAAGGCAATCATGATTTATCCTCACCACTGCCTCGTGGTTCGCTAGGCATATCGACCAGCCGCACACGATCTTCACGGCGCACTCGGATTTGTTTGCCGGGATCCTGTAATTTGCGGTTATGCGGCCGTAGCGTCAGTGTGATAGCCGCGACTATGGCCACCGTCAAAATCACCGCCGCAATTTCAAACGGATAGACATAAACGGTATACAGCATTAACCCCAGACGCCGGGTATTACCATCAGCATTAACATCATCGGTGGGTGCCGGCACCTGTTCCAGCCCAAAATTACTGACACCGACCACGGCGATCATTTCAATAACAATCAAAGCTGCCACGATGATGCCCAACGGTAAGTAACGGGCAAAGCCTTCTTTGAGCGGTGCCAGATCAATATCCAACATCATCACCACAAACAAGAACAGCACCAGCACTGCGCCAACATAAACCAGCACCAGACTAATCGCCAGAAACTCGGCTTCCAGTATCAGCCAGATAGCAGCGCTGGTAAAAAAGGCCAGCACCAGAAATAATGCCGCCCGCACCGGATTACGCACGGTGATCACCATGGTCGCGGCGAATACTAAAATGGCGGCAAAAACATAAAACAGTATTTTTTCCATAACACCGGCCTAGCGATAAGGCGCATCAGCCTCCCTGTCGGCGGCAATCTCAGCTTCGTATTTATCACCAATCGCCATTAACTGCTGTTTGCTCATAATATTTTCACCGCGGTTTTCAAAATGATATTCGAATACCCTCGTTTCGACGATGGAATCCACCGGACAGGATTCCTCACAAAATCCGCAATAAATACATTTAAACAAATCAATATCGTAACGGGTGGTACGGCGGGTACCATCTTCACGTGGCTCCGTCTCAATGGTGATCGCCAGCGCCGGACATACCGCTTCACACAACTTACAACCAATACAACGCTCTTCACCATTGGGATAACGGCGCAGCGCATGTAAACCTCGAAAACGTGGCGATTGCGGCGTTTTTTCTTCCGGATATTGCACGGTGATCTTACGTGAGAAAAAGTGCCGGCCGGTCAGTCGCAACCCTTGCAAAAGCTCCCACAATAAAAAGCTCTTAAAGAAATGGATAACGGCCTGCTTCACAAGCCGCTCCCAGCCGTAATTTTGCTAAACCAAGGTCCGATATCAAACACCTGCATCGTAGCGATAATAACAATCCACACTAGCGTCACCGGAATAAAAATCTTCCAGCCCAAACGCATGATCTGATCATAACGGTAACGCGGAAAAGTCGCCCGGATCCACAGATAAATAAACAAAAATAAACTGGTTTTGGCGAGCAGCCAAATCAAACCCGGCACCCAGGAAAATAACGGTTCTAAATATGGAATGCCCTCGAATGGAGATAGCCAGCCGCCCATAAATAACGTCGCCGCCAGCATCGAAATCAAAATCATATCTGCGTATTCGGCCAAGAAAAACACCGCAAAGGCCATGCCTGAATATTCAACGTGGAAACCGGCTACG
>JAVVFF010000017.1:0-23365 GCA_032250995.1 Methylophaga sp.
CTTTCAGCAGCTTCAAACTGCCAACAGTACTTCGCAACTGACTAATATAACGCCGGCAATTGCGGCATATAAACAGATGCAAACGAAATGCAAGGCGCTGCCGCCAGCTGTGTTGCTGATCAATATAATCGCTGGCTTGTTGGGCAATTTGGTTGCAACGAAGCATTTAGTTTAGGTCCTGATAGTTGGCTATTTGTTGTTGAATGGTGCTACGGGCACGATGCAGTAGCACACGAGCATTAGATGCACTGATGTCAAGAATGTTACAAACTTCTGGCATAGGGGTTTGTTGTAAATCATACAACTCTATTACCGCCTGTTGCATCGGCGGTAATTTATTAAACGCCTCGGCGATGATCGCTGACAATTCAGCATTTTCAGCAATCGCTTCCGGCGTTGCCAACTCCCATTGACTGACATCTTGCCGCCAGTGATGCCGGGCATCAAAAAGGCCTTCGTGATCATCGGTCTGCCAGCCTTCATCCAGGGATACATGGCGCTTTTCGCGACGTAAGCGAGATTTAGCGCCATTGGCAGTAATTTGCATTAACCAAGTTGATAAGCTGCTGCGACCGGCAAATTCCGGCAGGGCTTTTATTGCTGATAACCAGGCATCTTGGACGATTTCTTCGGCAAAAGCCTCGCCGATAATACCGCGCGCTACCACAAGCATCCGGCTGTGATAACGGCCGACCAACCATTCAAATGCATCGCTTTGACCGGTCAATAAAGCATCAATCAAAATTTGCTCATCGTCAAAACGCGATACTGAGGTTAATCTCATAGCGCTTATAAAAAATCCTTGCTTGGACCGTCTTCGCTGTCAAGATTGTTGATGTGGACGGTTGACCCCGGAATCATACACAAAAGATAAGACTCATGTTAACTACAAAAATTGTCGCTGGTCATTGCTGCTGGTAGTTTATTAACCGTAACGTTAGCTTTTTTCACCGCTGGTCGGTGCTGATAGCAATCCGTTTGCCAGTGCAGAATTAAGCAGTGATTATAGGCAACTGGCTGAAAAAGATGTCGAGGGTAAATGCGGTGAAGCGAGAATGAAGAATTTAATGTAGCCCGCTGCGTCAGACTGTTCTATAAGCGGGGTTTTTCAAAAAAGGTGTAACAAATCAATTTAATTAGAGTCTAGCTAACAAGGCCGGCTGTTTAGTCGGTTGTTTTTTTGAACCAACAAAAAGGAAATTTCTCATGTCAACAAGCAAAAAAACTTCTATCGCTCTGGCTGCTGGTGCTGCTTTAACTGCAGGTCTGGCTTTTTCATCACTGGCCAGCGCCGATGCTAATCCATTTGCCAGTGCTGAGCTGAGCAGTGGCTACATGCAACTGGCCGAACACCATGGTGAAGAAGGCAAATGTGGTGAAGCCAAATGCGGTGAAGATGCTAAAAAAGATGGCGAAGGCAAATGCGGTGAAGCCAAATGTGGTGAAGATGTTAAAAAAGATGGCGGAGCCAAAAGTGGTGAAGACGCTGAAAAAGATAGCGAATAATCTGTCTTTTGTTAAAACTAATAACAAGGGCTCTTTTTAGGGGCCCTTGTTTTTTTGGCGGGAGTGAATGATGAATATCAAAGCATTATTGTTATGGTTACAGTCGATGTTGGATAAAACGCGACAGGTTGATTTTATGGCGCCATTATTATTAAGAGCATATCTGATTCCGGTATTTTGGGTTGCTGCTAATAATAAATGGAATCCTTTGGATCCCGATAGCTCATTACAAAATACTATTAACTGGTTTGCTAATAAAGATTGGGGCCTTGGGTTGCCATTTCCAGAATTGCTGGCTTATCTTGCTTGGGGCGCGGAATATTTTGGTGCCATCTTGTTATTGCTGGGGTTAGCGGTGCGATGGGTCAGTATTCCATTGATGATAACCATGTTGGTGGCCGCATTCAGTGTGCATTGGAAAAATGGCTGGCAGGCCATTCATGATCCGATGAGTGCGTTTGCTTCATCTAATGCACCGGAAGCCATTGAGAGACTGAGCCGTGCTAAAGATATTCTGCGAGAACATGGCAATTATAGTTGGCTCACCGAGCACGGCAGTTTAGTATCACTTAATAATGGCATTGAGTTTGCGGCGACCTATTTTGTCATGTTGTTAGTGCTGTTTTTTATTGGTGGCGGTCGTTACTTAAGTGTCGATTACTGGTTGGCACGAAAGACTAATAGATAAAAAAGTGGTTTATGTGGCTTCGTAAACAACAATCTTGGCAGTTACCGGAATCAGAGGTGACGGATCATCAGATATTTTTAAACCGCCGACATTTTATCAACAGCGTGGCAGGCATAGTCGCAGTAACGGCAATGCCATTAAGTTTTGCCGCGGAGCAGCCTTCTGGTAAAGCATTTGATGATCTTGTCACCAGCGATTTTTCAACTGAAGAAGAATTGACTGCTTATCAAGACATTACCACCTATAATAATTTTTACGAATTTGGTACCGATAAACAGTCACCGGCGCTACTGGCTGAAGATTTTCCGGATCCGGCTAAACCATGGATGGTGAAAATTGACGGTGAATGTGACAATCCGGGCGAATTTGAATACACCGATTTAATTGCCAGACAAACGCTGGAAGAGCGGATTTACCGGATGCGTTGTGTTGAGGGCTGGTCGATGGTGATCCCATGGATTGGTTTTCCATTGGCAGACGTGCTGAAAGCCGCCAAACCCAATTCCAAAGCCAAATATGTCGAATTCACCACCTTATTTGATCCTGAACAAATGCCAGGCCAAAATCGCCGGGTATTAAAATGGCCTTATGTTGAGGGGCTGCGCATTGATGAGGCGATGCATCCGTTAACGATTTTAGCGGTTGGCTTGTATGGTCATGACATGCCCGGGCAAAATGGCGCGCCGATTCGTTTGGTAGTGCCGTGGAAATATGGCTTTAAAAGCATTAAATCCATTGTCAGCATTCGTTTTGTCGAAAAAATGCCGTTGACCGCCTGGGTAGAATCCAATGCCGGCGAGTATGGTTTTTATTCCAATGTCAATCCGGATGTCGATCATCCCCGTTGGAGCCAGAAACGTGAGCGGCGTATCGGTGAATTTTTGAAACGTAAAACGCTGATGTTTAATGGTTATGAAGAGCAGGTAGCCAGCCTTTACCAAGGCATGGATCTGCGCAGATATTTCTGATTAAAATGCCCAGCATCGCGCAGTTTAAAGTTTTGGTATTTATGGTCTGCTTAATGCCGGCGGTCTGGTTGACGTACGCGCTGTTCACCGACCAGTTAGGCGCTAATCCAATCGAAGAAATCACCCGAGATTCAGGGCTGTGGGCTTTGCGGTTTTTATTACTGACCTTATGTCTGACACCGATCCGCTGGCTGACGGGCCTCAGTCAGATTATTCGCTTCCGGCGGATGACCGGCTTGTTTGCGTTTTTCTATGCAGTGATCCATATGTTGTTGTATTTGTGGCTGGATCAGTTTTTTGACTGGTCTGAAATCTGGAAAGACATTGTGAAACGGCCTTTTATTACGGTTGGCTTTATCAATTTCATCTTGTTATTACCGCTGGTCGTAACATCTACCAACAAAATGATGAAACGTCTGGGCGGTAAGCGCTGGAAACACCTGCATAAACTCACATACGTGGTTGCCCCTTTGGCATGCCTGCATTTTCTGATGCTGGTCAAAGCAGATATTAGCGAACCAGTGTTATATATCGTTATTTTGGCGCTGTTGCTGGCTGTGCGTCTGTATCATCATTATCTGAAACCGATGGTGCTGGCACGCATTTAAGTGTTTGCTATACCAGCTTTTTTCTGTTGTTCTCCCTGTTAATACCTTATCAGCTAGCCATTGTCAGCTGAAGCTTGCCAACCTTTTGGGGGATGAATTCTGACAAAAACTGTTACAATGGCTCGTTATTATTAACGGTGTTTTTAGATCTTAAGAAGGTATTTATGACTGATTTTGTCGATCAAGACCCGCAGGAAACACAAGAATGGCTGGACGCTCTGGAGTCTGTCATTGAAGTCGCCGGCGACCAGAAAGCGCATCACATAATTGAAAAACTCATTGATATGGCGCGCCGTAGCGGCATCAATTTACCCTACAGTGCCAACACCGCTTATGTGAATACGATTCCGGTGGATCAGCAGGAGCGCATTCCTGGCGATCAGGCAATGGAGCATAAACTGCGTTCTTACATTCGCTGGAATGCTATGGCGATGGTGGTCAAAGCCAACCTGAAACCGGGTGCGGTCGGCGGTCATATTGCCAGCTTCTCTTCGGCGGCGACATTGTATGACGTCGGTTTTAATCATTTCTTTAAAGGTGATAATTATGGCAATGGCGCCGATTTGGTGTTTTTTCAAGGCCATTCGTCACCGGGTATTTATGCTCGTTCTTTCCTGGAGGGTCGGTTAACCGAAGCACAACTTGATGGTTTCCGCTTTGAGGTTAACGGCAAAGGTCTGTCATCGTATCCCCATCCGTGGCTGATGCCGGATTACTGGCAATTCCCAACGGTATCTATGGGTTTAGGGCCAATCCTGTCGATTTATCAAGCGCGCTTTATGAAATACATGGAGCATCGCGATATTGTTAAAACCAGTGGTCGCCATGTTTGGGCGTATCTGGGTGATGGCGAAATGGATGAGCCGGAATCGTTGGGCGCCATTACCCTGGCCGGCCGTGAAAAACTCGATAACCTGATTTTTGTTGTTAACTGCAACCTGCAACGTCTTGACGGGCCGGTGCGCGGTAACGGCAAAATCGTTCAGGAACTGGAAGCGTTATTCCGTGGTGCCGGCTGGAATGTCATCAAAGTGTTATGGGGCAGCGGCTGGGATCAACTTTTAGCGCGCGATACCGAAGGCTTGTTGCTGAAGCGGATGGAAGAAGTAGTCGACGGTGAGTATCAAAACTACAAATCCAAAGACGGCGCTTATGTGCGCCAGCATTTCTTCGGTAAATATCCGGAGTTGCTGGATATGGTTTCTGATATGACTGACGAAGATATCTGGAACCTGAGCCGTGGCGGTCATGATCCGCGCAAGATTTATGCAGCTTACAAGCAGGCTGTTGATAATGAAGGTCAACCTACTGTTATTCTGGCGAAAACCGTTAAAGGTTACGGTATGGGCGAGGCTGGTGAAGGTCAGAACACCACCCATCAACAGAAAAAACTGGAAGTTGAACAAATGAAACGCTTCCGGGATCGTTTTAATATTCCGATTTCTGATGAACATATCGACAAGATCCCGTATGTGACTCTGAAAGACGGTAGTCCAGAAAAAGACTATTTGCTGAAACGCCGCGAAGATTTGGGTGGTTTTCTGCCTAAGCGTAATACCAGCGCACCAGCATTAAAGATCCCGGATCTAAAGATTTTTGATGCCGTACTGAAATCCAGTGGTGATCGCGAATTATCCACCACCATGGCGTTTGTCCGGGTATTAACGGCTCTTATCCGTGATAAAACCCTGGGCAAAAATATTGTGCCGATTGTCCCCGATGAAGCCCGTACTTTTGGTATGGAAGGCCTGTTCCGTAGTGTCGGTATTTATTCTTCATCCGGCCAAATGTACGAACCGGAAGATTCTGGCAAAGTCATGTGGTATCGCGAAGATACCACTGGCCAGATCTTGGAGGAGGGTATCAATGAAGCCGGTGCCATGTCAGAATGGATTTCGGCAGCAACGGCCTATTCCAATTACAACGTTAGTATGGTGCCGTTCTATATTTATTACTCCATGTTTGGTTTCCAGCGAGTTGGCGATTTATGCTGGCTGGCCGGCGATATTCAGGCCAAAGGCTTCCTGATTGGCGGTACGGCTGGTCGCACCACCTTGAATGGTGAAGGTCTGCAGCATCAGGATGGCCACAGCATGATTCTGGCTAATACCGTGCCAAATTGCATCAGCTACGATCCAACCTATGCCTATGAAGTGGCCGTTATTATTCATGATGGTATGCGCCGCATGTATGAAAAACAGGAAAACGTGTTTTATTACCTGACGGCGATGAACGAAAACTACACGCATCCAGCGATGCCGGAAGGTGTTAAAGATGGCATTATCAAAGGTTTGTACCAACTAAAAGCCGGTGCTAAACATAAGCTGAAAGCGCAGTTAATCGGTAGTGGTACGATTTTGCGTGAAGTGGAAGCAGCGGCCGAATTACTGGAGAAAGACTGGAAAGTTTCCGCCAACGTCTGGAGTGCGACCAGCTTTAATGAGCTGACCCGCAATGGTCAGCATATTGATCGGCATAATCGTCTGCATCCAACGGCTCCTAAACAAAAAGCCTATGTGGCAGAATGTTTGGATGGCCAGCCGGGCGTTGTGGTGGCGGCAACCGATTATATGCGACTGTATGCTGAGCAAATCCGGCCGTGGCTGAAAAGCAGCTATACCGTATTGGGCACGGATGGTTTCGGCCGCAGTGATACGCGTGAACAGCTGCGTAGTTTCTTTGAAGTGGATCGTCATCATATTGTTGTAGCAACACTCAATGCACTGGCTGATCAGGGCGATATCAAACACGATGTAGTCGAGAAAGCGATTAAGCAATACGACATCAACGCAAACGCAGTCAATCCAGTTAAGGCGTAATTATGGCAGATTTAATTGAACTTAAAGTACCGGATATCGGTGACTTTGAAGGGGTTGAAATCATCGAGGTACTGGTCGCCGAGGGTGATGAAATCAGTGCTGATCAAGAGGTCATCACCATCGAATCAGACAAGGCAATGATGGGGATCCCGTCAGATATGTCCGGCGTTGTTAAAACGCTGAAGGTCAAAGTCGGTGACAAAATCAGCGAAGGTGACGTGATTGCCATGCTGGAAGCCGCTGGCGAAAGCAAAAAAGACGAAAAACCTGCGCCGGCTAAAACTGAAGCGAAAGCCGAAGTTAAGCAGGAAAAAGCTGAATCCGCTAAAACTGCTGAAAAGCTCGCCGCCCCCCCGACTCCGGTTGCTAAGCAACTCGATCATGCTGAAGCTATTCCCTATGCACCGGATAATAAATCGGGTTTGAAACGGGCGCATGCCTCGCCATCAGTTCGCCGTTTTGCCCGGGAATTAGGGGTGAAGTTAACTTCGGTAATCGGTACCGGCGAAAAAGGCCGCATTACTAAGGAAAACGTTCAGCAATTTGTCAAACAAGCGATGTCAGCACCAGCGGCATCTCCTGCCGCGCAGGGTAGTGGCATACCTTCTGTACCTGTCGTTAACTTTGAGAAGTTTGGCGAGATCGACACCCAAGAGCTGTCGCGGATCAAAAAGATCTCCGGTAAACATCTGCATGCATGTTGGCTGAATATTCCGCATGTCACACAATTTGATGAAGCGGATATCACTGAACTGGATAATTTCCGTAAAGAAAATAAAGACATGGCCGCCCAAAAGGGCGTCAATCTGACACCGCTGGTATTCATTATGAAAGCCGTGGTTGCCTGCCTGAAACAATATCCGGAATTTAATGCGTCGCTTAGCGAAGATAAAGAAAGCCTGATTTACAAAAAGTATTATAACATTGGCGTTGCGGTCGATACACCTAATGGCCTGATGGTGCCGGTGATTAAGGATGTTGATAAAAAAGGCTTTCTGGAACTGGCTGGTGAATTGGGTGAAGTCAGCACCCGTGCCCGTGAAGGCGCTTTGAGTGCCAAAGATATGCAGGGTGGCACCTTCTCGATTTCTAGTCTGGGTGGTATTGGGGGACAGTTCTTTACGCCGATAGTTAATGCACCGGAAGTGGCTATTTTGGGTGTTAGCCGGCATCAGATGAAACCGGTCTGGAATGGTAAAGAGTTTGTGCCCCGGTTAATGTTGCCGTTGTCGATTTCTTACGACCATCGGGTGATTGATGGTGCTGCGGGTGCCCGATTTACCGTGATGCTCAGCCAAATGTTGTCAGATATCCGGAAGGTCTTGTTATGAGCGTAGTGGAAGTAAAAGTCCCTGATATTGGTGATTTTGACGCCGTTGAAATTATCGAGATTTTGGTTGCTGTCGGTGATGAGATCACTGACAATCAAGACATCATCACGCTGGAATCTGACAAAGCAGCGATGGAAATACCCAGCACTGCTGCCGGTAAAGTCACTGAGTTACTGGTTTCGGTCGGTGACAAGGTCGGTGAAGGCGATGTCATCCTGAAACTGGAAATTGCAGCCGACGCGCCTGCTGAAAAACCAGCCGCCAAAAAAGCTGAGCCGGAAAAAACCGAAACTGAAAAACCAGCTAAAGCAGCCCCTAAGGCTGCTGCCAAACTGGATCACAGTGATATGCATGCTGAAGTATTAGTGTTGGGCTCTGGGCCTGGCGGTTATACCGCTGCGTTTCGCGCGGCTGATTTAGGCAAACAAGTCATCATGGTCGAACGTTATGAACGCATTGGCGGTGTTTGTTTGAATGTGGGCTGTATTCCGTCAAAAGCTTTGCTGCATACCGCACAAATCATTAACGAAGCCAGTCATATGGTCGACAATGGTGTGGCCTTCGGCGCGCCAAAAATTAATTTAAAACAACTGACGGGCTGGAAAGATAGCGTTGTTGATAAATTGACTGGCGGTCTGGAAGCACTGGCCAAACAGCGCAAAGTGCAAATTGTCCAGGGTGAGGGTGCGTTTAGCTCTGCGAATAGTCTGTTGGTGAAAACCGCCGACGGTGAAAAAACCATCAGCTTTGATAACTGCATTATTGCCGCTGGTTCACGCGTCACTAAAATTCCGGTATTCCCCAATGACGATCCACGAATGATGGATTCTACGGATGCGCTGGATCTGGAAGATATTCCGAAACGTTTGTTGGTGATTGGCGGTGGCATCATTGGTCTTGAAATGGCCACTGTATATCATGCCTTAGGGTCTAAAATTTCTATTGTCGAATTACAGAACAGTCTCATCCCGGGTGCCGATAAAGATATTGTCAAACCGTTATATCAGCATATTAAAAAACAATACGAAGCGATTTATCTGAATACCAAAGTCAGCAAAATAGAACCGCTGAAATCCGGTCTGAAAGTGACCTTTGAAGCTAATGAATCGCTGGAGCCGCAAACCTTCGATAAAATTCTGGTGGCTGTTGGCCGCACGCCCAATGGCAAGTTGATTAATGCAGAAGCCGCTGGTGTGGAGGTGAATGACCGGGGTTTCATTGAGGTTGATGGTCAAATGCGCACCAATCAACCACATATCTTTGCCATTGGCGATATTGTTGGTCAGCCAATGCTGGCGCATAAAGCCAGCCATGAAGGCAAGGTGGCAGCTGAAGTGATTGCCGGTCAAAAATCGGTATTTGAACCGATGACTATTCCGTCTGTGGCTTACACGGATCCGGAAGTTGCCTGGATGGGGCTTAGTGAAACTGAAGCCAAAGCGCAGGGTATTGACTACGTCAAAGGTGCATTCCCATGGGCTGCCAGTGGTCGCAGTCTGAGTATTGATCGTGATGAAGGCTTAACCAAGGCTTTGTTTGAAAAATCCACCGGCCGGTTAATTGGTGCCGGTATTGTCGGCCCTAACGCCGGCGAATTGATTGCTGAAGCGGTGTTGGCACTGGAAATGGGCGCCGATGCAGAAGATATCGGCCTGACTATTCATCCACATCCGACCTTGTCTGAAACCCTTGGTTTTGCCGCCGAAATGGCAGAGGGCAGTATTACCGATTTGATGCCGCCCCGGCAGACATTGCATTCCAAATAATGCCGCAGCAAGGTTTTGGCCCGAATCAAAACAAGGGCTGGTCTGGTGACCGGCCTGTCTATATTTATTAATCGTTTATAAATGAGTGAAGCAACTGCATTACGTCCCCCTTTGAAATGGGCGGGCGGTAAACGCTGGTTATTACCTACACTACAAAAATTATGGCAGCCACATGCAGAAAAACGTCTGGTGGAACCGTTTTGTGGGGGATTATCAGTGGCGCTGGGGTTACAACCAAAACAGGCGTTACTGAACGATATTAACCCGGCACTGATCAATTTTTATCAGCAGCTGAAAGCGGGCTTGTCGATAGATATTATGTTGGCCAATGACAAGTCTTTATACTACCAGCATCGGCAACTTTTTAATGACAATTTACAGGACCCGCAGCAGCGGGCGCAATTATTTTATTATCTGAACCGCACCGGCTATAACGGCCTGTGCCGTTTTAATAAAACCGGTGGTTACAATGTGCCATTCGGCCGTTATAAAACCATTCACTATCTGACAGATTTTTCGGCTTATCAGCCAGTGTTGTCCCAGTGGCAATTTGCTAATACTGATTTTGAACAACTGGCTATCGAGGATAATGATTTTATCTATGCTGATCCGCCTTATGATGTGCCGTTCCGGCAATATTCCCAGCAGGGGTTTGATTGGCAGGACCAAGAGCGGCTTGCTGAATGGCTTGCCAAACATCCGGGACCAGTAGTGTTGTCCAACCAGGCAACGCTGCGGATCTGCCAGCTTTATCGTAAGCTGGGTTTTCGCTTGAGATACATTGATGCGCCGCGGCGAATCAGTTGTAAAACTGCCTCTCGTAAAGCCGTTAAGGAAGTGCTGGCCCTGCGGGGTTTTTGATACAATACGTTCGTCATTTCAACTCATTTTACGTTACAGGATATCTCCCCATGTCTGATATTAATAAGGTTGTGCTGGCCTATTCCGGCGGTTTGGACACGTCCGTTATTCTCAAGTGGCTGCAGGACAAATACCAATGTGAAGTGGTCACCTTTACCGCAGATTTAGGGCAGGGCGAAGAAGTCGAACCAGCGCGTGCCAAAGCGCAAGCTATGGGTATTAAAGAAATCTATATCGAAGATCTGCGTGAAGAATTTGCCCGTGATTTTGTGTTTCCGATGTTTCGGGCGAATGCTATTTATGAAGGCGAATATTTGCTCGGCACGTCAATTGCCCGGCCATTAATTGCCAAACGTTTAGTGGAAATTGCGGCGGATACCGGTGCCCAAGCGGTTGCCCATGGTGCCACCGGTAAAGGTAATGATCAAGTTCGTTTTGAACTGGGTGCTTACAGTCTGAATCCAAATATCAAAGTGATCGCGCCATGGCGTGAATGGGATCTGCTATCACGGCAAAAACTGCTCGATTATGCTGAGCAACATGGCATTCCGGTGGAAATGAAGCAGGGTAAAAAGTCGCCGTATTCCATGGATGCCAACTTACTGCATATTTCTTATGAAGGCGGTATTCTCGAAGATCCATGGGCGGAAGCCGAAGAGTCTATGTGGCGCTGGTCAGTGTCTCCGGAAAATGCACCGGATAAAGCCACTTACTTAGAATTGCGTTATCAGAAGGGCGATATTGTGGCGGTTAATGGCGATACCATGAGCCCGGCGCAGGTGATGACTTATTTGAATAAAGTGGCTGGTGCGCATGGTATTGGCCGTCTGGATATTGTTGAAAATCGCTATGTCGGCATGAAATCACGTGGTTGTTACGAGACGCCAGCCGGCACCGTGATGTTACGTGCCCACCGGGCGATTGAATCATTGACATTAGATCGTGAAGTCGCGCATTTAAAAGATGAATTGATGCCTCGGTATGCCAGCATGATTTATAACGGCTACTGGTGGGCACCAGAACGAAAAATGATGCAAACAATGATAGATGCATCACAGCAAACGGTTAACGGAGATGTCAAAATCAAACTTTATAAAGGAAATGTCGTCGTAGTAGGACGGCGTTCGGCAACAGACAGTTTGTTTGACGAGTCGATTGCCACCTTTGAAGATGATTTAGGTGCCTATGATCAGAAGGATGCTGAGGGCTTCATCAAACTCAATGCCTTACGTCTGAAAATCGCTGGCAGGAAACGTTAATTAACAACGCTCTAGAAGGGCGATAGGCGATTTAGCAATGGACTATACCGAATACGAAGAACGCACTTCGGAATACATGCGCCTGGCGATTTCCATGATGAAAAAACATGGTATCGCTACGACACCAGCTAATTATGCTGTCTGGTATGAATACGTATCCGGTAATAATGCTAATTTAATGGAAGCGCTTGATCAGCAACTGGCCGAACATGGCCTGTTGACCGAACAGCAGAGTCGTACGCTTTATGAACGGTTTTTTGAACGCGAAAATGACCGTAATGCTGTGTTGGAAATGCGTCAGGAAATGGGCCGGATACTTAAACAAGTGCTTAAGTTCATTTATACCGGCGTTAACACCACCGATAAAAGCAATAATCAGTTACAACGTATGCTGGGGCGATTACAACCCGATATTTCTAAGCAACAACTGCATGATTTAGTCGAAGAAATTCTGATTGAAACTCGTCTGGTGGTGTCCACCGGTGAAATACTCAACGAACGCTTAAATACCGCCGTCTCCGAAGTCGAAACCTTGAAAAAGCTGCTTGACGATGCTCGTCGTGAGGCTAAAACCGATACACTAACCGGACTCGCTAATCGCAAAGCTTTTGAAGAGACAATTACTAAAGCCGTGCATGATGCTGATCACCGGGGCATGGATATTTCGGTCATTTTCTGTGATTTGGATATGTTTAGCAGTATCAACGAAAAGCATGGGCAGATGGTGGGTGATCAAGTCCTGCGGGTGGTCGCCGAAACGCTTAAAAATGGCTTGAAAGGTCGTGATATGGCGGCCCGATATGGTGGTGAAGAATTTGCCATTTTGATGATGAACACTACCCTACAAAATGCCCGACTGATTGCAGAAACGCTGCGCGCAGAAATCGCTGGTAAACGTATTCAGCGTAAAGACACCCATGAGCCGCTGGGCACCATTACCATGTCTTTTGGTGTCGCCCGTTATGTTGGTGGTGAAGGTATCGACAGCTTTATGCAACGTGCTGATCGGGCACTTTACATGGCCAAGCGTCAGGGCCGTAATAGCGTTTCTGAAGCGCCACCGCCAATAATATAAATCCCTTTAAAAACTGTCAGTTATAAACACTTCTTCAAGTGGTATCTGGCCAGCACGCGGGCGTGCATCCTGCAGTTTTTTGCCAATAGTAATCATCATAACAATGATATGGTCATGAGGCATATTGATGATCTTGGCAACTTTATCAAAATCAAAACCATCCATCGGACAAGAGTCATAACCCATAGCTCGGGCCATCAACATAAGATTCATCGCGGCGATACTGGCCGAACGAACACATTCATCACGCTGCCCCTGATGATGGTTGGCATAGTAGTTTTCGATGGCCGGTAAAATTGCATCTTGTGCTGCTTGCGGCGCATTCCGCCAATAACGCTCTGGTTGTTTCTCCCAGGCATTCAGATCGGCGCATAGCACCAGCAACATTGAAGCATCGACCACCTGCGCCTGCCCCCAGGCCGCCTCAAAGATTTGCTGTCGTTTGGCTTTATCCTGAATACGGATAAAACGCCAATGCTGGATGTTAAAAGCGGTGGGTGACAGAATGGCATATTCGATTAATTCCTGAACTTCCGTCTCGGTCATTTCATGACTGGGATCATAATGTTTGATTGAACGCCGTGTGCGGATCGCTTCTTTAACATCCATAAAAATAAATAAACCTCTTTAAAATCAATTTAACTCAACTTTCATATAAATAAACTGCTGGTTGTCGCGGTGACTATGGTACTGAGTTTGGTTACTGGCAAAAGCTTCACTGTCGCCAGTCCGGCCAATCAACAGCCATTCACCTGACTTGGCATTTACAGTTGTTAACAGGCTGCTGCGGTCAATATCACCGCTACGCCGATCAAATTCAGCAAAGGTTGGAAACAGTTCAATACGTAACTGCTTATTTGATAACACAGACACCAATGCCTGAAAACCATTATCGATGGGCAAATAGCGGGTGACATTCTGAACACCAACCCCACCATGCGGGCCAATCAAAACCAATTGTTCCCGCTGGGTTATCAATTGACCGGTGTTAATCTGTACCGGTTCACCGGCGAGGCCGTGCGCTTGTAATTGCATATCGCGGTTTCGGTTATCACGGGTTGACCAGCGATTGAGTTCAACGCCAGCGGAGTCACTATCAATCACTAGCCGGCTATCTCGGTGTTGCCGATTGTTTAATTGTTCTTGACTGCGCAGCAATGTAATGTTGATGGATTGCTGTGGTTTATCGAGAACATCCAATACACGACGAACATCTTCAAAGGTCGCACCATCACTGCGCAAAATAAGGGTGTTATCAAAACTGCTTACGGCAGCATTTTCGGGCAGTAGCGCCTGAATTTCTGGCAAAACTTCAGCCGGCGTGCGATGTTGTAATTCAATGGTATGCATGCTGCTGACTGCAAAAGCCGGCATCAGCCAACACAGTAGCAACAGGGTAATCAAAGTGTGTTTCATCAGCGGCTCCGCTTAGATATGCAATCGGCGCGATTGTGGATCAGGATGGCTGCGTGCCCATATAACTTCAAAGTGCTGACGTAATTGCAGGTTTTGGGCTCGATCCGCAGCAGCCATATAGCCCTGATAACGCAGCGGATCGCTGCAAAATAACGTCGCGAAGTCATCAACTAACAGACATAAATAGACTTGGTCGTGATCTTCTCGGGCACATTCATGAATTTCAATATGACTGCTTAACCGTTGTGCTAACGGCAATAAACGATGACTTTGATTGACAGCATCGCGGCTGGAATGCACCAGCAAACGTACTTTACTGAACCGGCTATCACGGGCAAACGCACTGATAGCCGTTAAAGCTTCTTCATTATCCAGTAAATGCTTATCCAAACTCGGTGCAAAAAAACAAATTTCCCGTTTCGCCTGTTGAATGAGCTGATTGCCGGCAGCCACCGCCTGCAGCCGGCCATCAATGACCTGACGGTTGGGCATAGCAGGGGTGACGTTATCAGACATATCAACAGTTACGCGCCTGTTCAACGGCATTACCGATATAACTGGCCGGCGTCATGGCTTTTAATGCCTGCTTGGCTTCTTCTGGCATATCCAAATCGTCGATAAAGGCTTGCATGATAGTTTTATTGACCCTTTGGCCACGAGTCAGTTCTTTGAGTTTTTCATAAGGGTTCTCAATGCCGTAACGGCGCATCACGGTCTGAATCGGTTCTGCCAGTAATTCCCAGTTGGCATCCAGATCGGCGGCCATGGTTTCTGGCGCAGCTTCTAATTTGCTGATGCCTTTCAGCGCTGAGCTATAGGCCAGCATTGAGTGGGCAAAACCGACACCGATATTACGCAGCACTGTCGAATCAGTCAGATCCCGCTGCCAGCGTGAAATTGGTAATTTCAGCGCCAAATGATCAAAGGTCGCATTGGCAATGCCCAGATTGCCTTCGGCATTTTCAAAATCAATCGGATTGACCTTATGTGGCATGGTTGATGAACCGATTTCGCCTTTAACGGTTTTTTGTTTGAAATAACCGATGGAAATGTAACTCCAGATATCACGACAGAAATCGATCATTACCGTATTAAAACGAATCATCGCCTGAAATAATTCAGCAACATAATCATGCGGTTCAATCTGGGTGGTGTATTGATTCCAGCGCAGCCCCAGGCCCGTTACAAAAGCATGTGCCATCATCGGCCAGTCGACATCAGGATAGGCCGCTAAATGGGCATTATAGTTACCCACTGCACCATTCATTTTGCCGTACAGCAAGACGGCGGCAAAATGCGTGCGTTGTAATTCCAACCGTTTGACGATATTGGCGATTTCTTTACCCAGCGTGGTTGGTGATGCCGGTTGACCATGGGTGCGTGACATCATTGGCGTGGCTGCATGCTCATGTGCCAGTTTTTGCAAGGCAGCAATAATAGTGTCCATCTCCGGCAAGATCACTTGCTCACGGGCATTTTTCAGCATAATGCCATAGGCGGTATTGTTGATATCTTCGGAGGTGCAGGCAAAATGCACAAATTCTTTGATAGCATTGAGTTCATTGTTGGCGGCAAATTTATTTTTAATGAAATATTCGACCGCTTTAACGTCATGATTGGTGGTGCACTCAATGTCTTTAATGGCCTGGGCATCGTCAACCGAAAAATCGTTAATCATGGTATTAATAAAGCTTTCGGCATTTCCGCTCAGCTTGGGCACTTCGGCAATACCGGCATTGGCACCTAACAAATGTAACCAGCGCAACTCAACTTCAACCCGGGCTTTCAGTAAGCCATATTCACTGAAGAAAGGGCGCAGGGCTTTGGTTTTGTCGGCATAGCGGCCATCGACCGGTGAAATCGCGGTCAGTGCAGTTAATTCCATGAAAACTCCGTAGAAAACAAGCTGAAATGTGCGCAAAATTATAGCAGAAGTCATCAGCAAAACCGGATTTGATTCGGTGAAAGCCGTTAATATGCGCTAAAATACGTGTACAGAGCGACAACTAATGTGGAGCGAATTGCGTGCTGCAAGAATATCAAAAACATGTAGATGAACGTGCTGCCGAAGGTTTACCACCACTGCCTTTAGATGCAGTGCAGGTTTCAGCCATTATTGAACAGTTGAAACAACCCAAATCAGCTGATACCGATGCCCTGCTGGAATTACTGGTGCAACGGGTACCGCCGGGTGTTGATAAGGGCGCTTACGTCAAAGCCGGTTTTTTGGCAGCCATTGCCAAAGGCGAAACCAGCTGCGAGTTTATTGACGCGGTTCGCGCCACTGAACTGCTTGGCACCATGATGGGCGGGTATAACATTGCACCACTCATTGAACTGCTGGATTACGATGAAACCGCGCAGGCGGCTGAGACAGCGTTGTCAAAAATCGTCATGGTCTATGACGACTATCACGATCTGGTTGAAAAAGCCGAACACAATCAATTCGCCAAAAATGTGCTGCAATCGTGGGCCGAGGCCGAGTGGTTTACTAACCGGCCCAAACTCGCTGATGAAATTACCTTAACCGTCTTTAAGGTACCCGGCGAGACCAATACGGATGATTTGTCACCGGCCACTGACGCCTGGAGCCGTCCGGATATTCCGTTACATGCCAAGGCGATGCTGGTCAGTAAAATGCCCGATGCGCTGGAAACCATTATTTCCCTGAAAGAAAAAGGTTATCCACTGGCTTATGTTGGTGATGTGGTCGGTACCGGCTCATCGCGTAAATCAGCCATCAACTCTGTGTTGTGGCATATGGGCCATGATGTGCCGTATGTGCCCAACAAACGCCAGGGCGGCGTGATCCTCGGTAGTAATATTGCACCGATTTTCTTTAATACCGCCGAAGATTCCGGTGCGCTGCCGATTGAATGTAATGTCGATAAGCTGGAAACCGGCGACGTTATTATTATCAAGCCCTATGAAGGCAAGATTGTTAATGAAGCTGGCGATGTATTATCTGAGTTCACACTAAAACCTATTACACTGGGTGATGAAGTGCGTGCCGGTGGCCGGATCCCGTTGATTATTGGTCGCGGACTGACCGACAAATCCCGTGAAACTCTAGGGCTTGCGCCTTCTGATATCTTTAAACGCCCGGTTGAGCCGGTACACAGTAATAAAGGTTATACGCTGGCGCAGAAAATGGTTGGTAAAGCCTGCGGTGTTGATGGTGTAAGGCCCAATGCCTATTGTGAACCAACCGTGACCACGGTGGGCTCGCAGGATACCACTGGAGCCATGACCCGTGATGAGCTGAAAGAGCTCGCTTGTTTAGGGTTTTCAGCTGATTTGGTGATGCAGTCTTTTTGCCATACCGCCGCTTATCCGAAACCGGTAGATATCAAATTGCAACATGAACTGCCAGAATTTATCAGCACTCGCGGTGGCGTTTCGTTGCGTCCTGGTGATGGGGTTATTCACTCCTGGCTAAACCGGATGATTTTGCCGGACACCGTCGGTACCGGCGGCGATTCACATACCCGTTTTCCGATTGGCATCAGTTTTCCGGCAGGTTCGGGGTTGGTGGCTTTTGCCGCAGCATTGGGCGTCATGCCACTGGATATGCCGGAATCCGTGCTGGTGCGCTTCAAAGGCGACATGCAGCCGGGTATAACCCTGCGTGATTTGGTTAATGCTATTCCTTATGCAGCGATTCAGGAAGGTTTACTGACCGTTGAGAAGAAAGGTAAGAAAAATATTTTTAATGGCCGGGTGCTGGAAATTGAAGGTTTGCCGGATCTGAAAGTCGAGCAGGCTTTTGAACTCTCTGATGCTTCGGCTGAGCGTAGTGCCAATGGTTGTACAGTCCGCCTTAATAAAGAACCGATCATCGAGTTTATGCATTCTAATATTGCTCTGATGCAATGGATGATTGCCGAAGGTTATGAAGACCCGCGCACTCTTCAACGTCGAATTGATTCGATGCAAGCCTGGTTGGACGACCCACAGTTAATGGAGCCGGATGCCGATGCCGAATATGCGGCCATTATCGAAATTGATTTGAATGAAATCAAAGAACCGCTGCTAGCCTGCCCGAATGACCCGGATGATATAAAACCATTATCAGCAGTGGCCGGCGAACAAATCGATGAAGTTTTTATCGGTTCTTGTATGACCAATATCGGCCATTATCGCGCAGCCGGTAAAGTGCTGGAAAACATGGGTAACCTGCCGGTCAAACTTTGGGTAGCACCACCGACCAAAATGGACAAACATCAACTGACCGAAGAGGGCGTTTACAATACCTTTGGTCGCGTCGGCGCCCGGACAGAAACACCAGGTTGTTCATTATGTATGGGTAATCAGGCGCGGGTAGCCGACAATGCTAAAGTGGTGTCGACTTCTACGCGTAACTTCCCCAATCGCTTGGGTAATGGCGCTGATGTGTATTTATCCTCCGCAGAGTTAGCTGCTGTCGTTGCCAGCATCGGTCGGATCCCAACCGTTGCTGAATATATGGAAAAAGTCGCCGGCATTCAGCCAATGGCTGATGAAATTTACCGATACTTAAACTTCCATGAATTGGATGAATACAAGCAAGCTGCAGCAAGTTAAGTTTTGCTTAAAATAAAAAGGCTGCACCTGTTTCAGGTGTAGCCTTTTTATGACTGCAAACTATCTGATTCATTAATCCGTTCGGCAATTTTGAAAAATTGCTGTAAAACCAGCATCGTAACCAGCCAGTAAAAAAGCGGGTTAGGCTACCGTAACGTTCTCCTGAGTCGGCAAGCATGACAAATTCTACTAATGGTTTAAAAAAACGCTTAATTACAAACTGGATAAACGCATAATAGTTAATAAATACAGATGTTATAGTTAATCTTTACCAAAAAATGTGAGCAAACAATGTGTGTAGCGGACAAACAAGAATTGCAATTGCTCCACAGATACTGGCAGGCCTGTAATTATCTGGCAGCCGGCATGATCTATCTGCAGGATAATCCGCTGTTAAAAGTATCACTTGAACCCGCACATATTAAACAACGTTTGATTGGTCATTGGGGAAGCAGTCCCGCGCTGAGTTTCAGTTATGTGCATATCAACAGGGCAATTAATAAATACGACATTAACAGTATCTTCCTTGCTGGTCCTGGTCATGGCGCGCCGGGGGTATTGGCGCCGGTTTATCTGGAAGGCACTTATTCAGAGATTTATCCTGACATCACTGAAAATGCCGCGGGTTTAAAACAGTTTTTCAAACGCTTTTCATTTCCAGGTGGCATCGGCAGTCATTGCACGCCAGAAACGCCTGGATCCATTCATGAGGGTGGAGAGTTGGGTTACAGCGTCAGTCATGCATTTGGTGCAGCGTTTGATAATCCGGATTTAATTGTCACAGTAGTTGTTGGTGATGGCGAGGCGGAAACTGGTCCTTTGGCAACCTCATGGCATTCGGGTAAGTTTTTAAATCCCATCACCGATGGGGCGGTATTGCCGATCCTTAATCTCAATGGCTACAAGATTAATAACCCTACCTTGCTGGCCCGTATTCCGCATAATGAGTTAAAAGCCTTATTTGAGGGCTATGGTTGGACGCCGTATTTTGTCGAAGGTGATGACCCAGAAACAATGCATCATCTCATGGCTGAGACCGTAGACAATTGTATTGAGCAGATCCAGACGATTCAGCAACAGATGCGCCAATCAGGTCAGGCAACCCGTCAGCATTGGCCAATGATAATTTTACGTAGCCCTAAAGGCTGGACCGGCCCTGCGCAAGTTGATGGTAAAAAAGTCGCGGGTTACTGGCGGGCGCATCAGGTGCCGCTGTCAAATGTTCGTGATAATCCTACGCATTTAAGGCAATTGGAAAGCTGGCTGAAAAGTTATGCACCTGAAAACCTGTTTGACTCGCAGGGCAAGCTGCTGCCGGAATTAAAAGCATTGGCGCCTAGTGGCGAAAAGCGGATGAGCGCCAGCCCACATGTGCATGGTGCTTTGCGCCGCGATTTGGTTTTGTCAGATATCGCAGAATTTGCCCAGGCAATCGATAAACCGGCCAACCACTACGCGGAAAATACCCGGCCGCTGGGTAAGTTTCTGGCCGAAGTTATGCGCCAAAATATGCAAAATTTCCGGGTGTTTGGCCCCGATGAAAATACGTCCAACAAGCTAGATGATATATATAAAGTCAGTAAAAAAACTTGGCTGGCAGATTATTTGCCGGAAGATGCCAACGGGGGAGAGCTCGCCGTGGATGGCCGCGTGATGGAAATGCTTTCTGAGCACACGCTGGAAGGCTGGCTGGAAGGTTACTTACTGACCGGTCGGCATGGATTTTTCTCAACTTACGAAGCTTTTGTGCATGTGATTGATTCGATGTTTAACCAGCATGCCAAATGGCTGGCCATGGCCCGTCAATTTGACTGGCGGGCGCCGGTACCATCGCTGAATTTATTGCTGACCTCAACGGTCTGGCGCCAGGATCACAATGGCTTTACCCATCAGGATCCGGGGTTTCTCGATGTGGTGGTTAACAAAAGTCCCGAGGTGACGCGCATTTATTTGCCGCCGGACGTCAACACCTTGCTAGCCACAGCTGAGCATTGTCTGCAAACCAACAATTACATCAATGTGATTGTTTGCGATAAACAAAAACATTTACAGTACCTGACGCTGGACGAAGCACGGCAGCATTGTGCTAAAGGCCTGGATCGCTGGCAGTGGGCCAGTATTAATGATGATGGCAATCCGGATATTGTTATTGCCAGTGCCGGTGATGTGACAACCAGAGAAGCGCTATCCGCCATCGAATTACTACATGGTTATTTCCCGTCACTGAAAATTCGTTATATTAATGTAGTTGATTTATATCGCTTAACCCCAGATTTTCAGCATCCACATGGTTTAAGTGATACCGATTTTGATGCCTTATTTACTGTAGATCGACCGATCCTGTTTAACTTCCATGCCTATCCGTATTTGATACACCGGCTAGCTTACCGGCGTAATGGTCATAAAAACATGCACGTGCGGGGTTATACCGAGAAGGGCAATATCAATACGCCAATGGAACTGGCTATCAACAACCGCATCGATCGTTTCAGTCTGGTGCTTGATGTTCTCAAGTATATTCCGACGCTGAAAAACGCTGAAACAGTCAGCGCTGACGTTATACAGAAACAACAGGCGGCATTGAATCATGCTTATCAGAACGGCACTGATATGCCGTCGCTCGATGAATGGATATGGTCTTTAACGTAATGCCTGTGCGCAGCATGCTTCTGTTAATGCTTGCGGGGATACAGTCAATACGATGAATATTCTGACGATTAACAGCGGCTCATCCAGCTTGAAAGCTAGTTTGTTTATGGCTGATGGCACACGCCATGACCGCCAGTACCGGTGTCAGCAGAATATACTTGATCAGGCGTTGCCGGCGGCTTTTAAGGACTTGAGGCAGTTTTTTCGGGCTTACCAGATTGATGTTATTGGCCATCGCTTTGTGCATGGTGGCGATTGTCCTGATGCGGCCAGAATGCTAGATGCCGATGAGTTAAAACGCTTAGCAGCGATTGCTGATTTGGCACCACTGCATATGCCGGCAAATTTAGCCGGGGTAGACTTTTGCCGGCAGCATTTCAGCGTACCGCAATTTGCTTGTTTTGATACTGCCTTTCACCAGACTTTGCCGGCATCAGCATGGCGTTTGCCGGTTCCGAAAAAGTTTGGCCTGCGTCGTTATGGTTTTCATGGCATTAACTATGCGCATATTGCCCGTCAGTTACCGGATTTGCTTGCTGACACGGCTTATAAAAATGTACTGATTGCCCATCTGGGCAGTGGTGCCAGTATTTGTTTGCTGCAAAATTTACAATCAGTAGCAACTTCGATGGGTTACAGTCCGGCAGGTGGCATACCGATGGCCACACGCAGTGGCGATCTGGATCCGGGGGTGATGCTCAAACTGGCGGCAAAAACCGATATTAAAGCACTGACCGATATGGTTTTTCACCAGATGGGGCTGTTGGCTTTATCCGATGGCGAAAGTGGAGACATGGCGACATTACTGAAAAGTAACACGCTGCCGGCAGCCTTTGCAGTGAGCTACTTTTGCGAACACGTTCGTGGCGCTATAGGTCACTATGCAGCGCAAGTTGGCGGATTGGATACCATTGTGTTCACGGCCGGCATCGGTGAACACGCTGCCGGCATTCGCCAGCAAATAATTCAGCCATTAGCTTTTATGGGCTTTATGCTGGATACCGCTAAAAATGAGCAACAGCTACCGACTATTCATGATGACAAATCAAAACCGGTTTTGGTGATTCCGGCAGACGAAGCTGCAGAAATTGCAACGTTAGTGCGTGAGCTCTATCACTAAACTTGAAAACGATATGCGGATTGATAATGGTGCAGTTTGTTAGACCATTCGGGCATGGTGTAGTGCTTATTTATCTTTCATCTCCGCCTCTGTTGAAAGTTGAAAAGGCGGCCAATCTAGGCGCGAGGAGATCCGTTTGTGAGATACATCCCTGTATCTCTCCCTTTTAGGGGCTTGCGCTCAAAAACGCTCCTGGCGTTTTTGTAGTTATTCTAAACAAACAACGAGCAACGCAGACCGGCGCGCGCCTCCATGGCGCGCCGGCATACCGTCCATCTATTGACATAAGTGGCGCTTTTTCAGTCACAACCCGCAGGGCCGGCACTATTTCTGCACCCGGCTGCGTTGTATGAAATACATCCCTGTATTTCACCGCTTCACGTCCAGCAAAGCTTTTCAAATGGATTCCAGACCTAATTTGTCAATCGCTTATGTAGAGTAACTACACGGCGCGTTTTCCGCCTTGCCGGACACAATGAGCCGCCAGCAGCGGTGGATATAAAGATAAACAAGCCCCAGGGTAATAAAAGAGAGATCAGATGAATGAGACCGTTGCCGCGATCCCGGCATTTAATCTGGCCATTGCCTTTATTCCGGTAGTTCTCGTGTTTGTGATGTTAGTGCGTTGGTTACTGGACAGTAAAAAAAGCGCTAATTACCGTCAGCTGAATGCTAATTCAATGTAAGCGTCCACTGAGCACACCCTACCGGAATTAATGTGCACCTGTTTAGATCC
>JAVVFF010000157.1:0-3935 GCA_032250995.1 Methylophaga sp.
TTCCCTTAATACCTATATTAATGATTTTGTTCGTTTATTTGTGGGGATACCTCAGGGTTAGAGATATTTGGAATACTGATGACGCGCCAGTAATGACGCGCCCAATAAGGATTTTTCATATCCGAAATCATTACACCTCGGGTGGTGGATGCATGCAAGAACTTTTGATTTTCAAGATAAATGCCAACATGACGGCCGTGGCGAAAAAATACCAGATCACCGGTTTTTAGTTCTGATCTATTGATACGTGGGCCGCTGCGAAATTGTTGCGTGGTGGTTGGAGGCAAATCAACGCCAAATACATCCCGATAAGTGACTTGCACAAACCCTGAGCAATCAATACCTTTGCGATTATTACCACCGAGTTGATAGGGCGTGCCATACCATTTTTCATGTTGCTGATAGAGTTTCTCCAACAGCGGATCGCGTTGTCTTTGTTGCGAATATTCTAAAGGTGGTGTGATTTCAATGCGATCGCTTACCGGCGCTTTGTGAGCACTTTGGCAGTTACTGAGTATAAAAATCACAGACAGCATCAATGCTGATAATGGCCAGTCTAAAACAGGCGAAAATTGCGGTTTGATTAAACTCATTAGCTTGTATTTAGGGCAAAATAAAATAGGCAGATTTAAATCCAGTAAATTCCATTAAAACAAGTACTAAGATTATATAAGTTTATAGTAATAGTATTAATTACATACTGATGCTGAATGTTTTGGTACCCATGCTAAAGTCGATAAGAGGTATTTGTTAATGCGGTCTCATGGTTTGATTGCTTTTCTGGTGGGGTTGGTTTTGATCATTGCCGGTATTATCTGGGGTAGTTATGTTGCTGGCGTGCCTTATCCAGATTCGTCAACGGCACAACAAGCCGAGTATCACAAGCATGTAATGATTGCGGAGCGACTATTGTTGGTCGGCGGCTTGATAAGTTTTGTGTTGGCGCCCGTACTGCGCGTCATTCGGCGCTGGCGTCAGCGAAAAAATGACATTCGGTAACTACCTTGCTGGCCGACAACTTGACGTAACTTTATCGAAAGCGCAAATTGCAATTTAGCCAAACGGGTTGAAAATCCTCAATTTATTTGGTGTTTCCCGACGTTTGAATAGATTGGTAAATGATTTGTCTATATGCTGGCAGTACGGAAGATATTGATAGGTTTGATTGCCGATGACGATCGTCAACCAGATGAAACGATGGTGATTTCCTGAATACGGGCTATGGCGAAAATTGTGAAGCAAGTTTTTATTATCAGTTGAATATGGCAAATACACCATTTGATAACAAACGGATGATTTATGGCGGTTTTCAGATGATTTTTGATGAGAAATTTTAACGACGGAACGCGGTCATGAAAATGCTTGGTTTATTGTTGGCACTGCTGGTGGTTGGCTGGTTACTATACGGACAACTGGGTTTAATGGTACCCTCGCCACAAACGGTCGGCTATGATCAAAATGGTACACCTCAGGTGCCATTAACTCCGCAGCAACTGGAAGCTTTTGATAACGATATCAATCAGTTTGTCACCGAGTCGGCAGCCGGGCGTGCCCGGCAGATTGAGCAGAATCAGTAACATAGTTGTTTTGGCCCTAATGCCAGCGATAGGTTTTTAGGCTGATTTTTTGTTGCTTAAATGGCACACCCTCGGCGCCTAGCTGTGTTTTTTGCCGGATAAAAGCGTCGGTGCCAACGGCAAAGGCCAATTCACCATTGGCTTTGATAACACGATGCCAGGGCAGCACAGAATCTTCAGGCAGATTTTTCAGCGAGGTGCCGACAAACCGGGCATGGCCGGGATAACCGCAACGCCTAGCAATATCACCATAAGTGGCAACCTTACCCTGCGGAATAGCCGCAACGGTTTGCCATATCATTAGTTTTAATTCCGTTAGTGACATCAGATGGTGATGGAAACTTTACGCTTCATGTTAAAAGCCCAGTCTTAGCTGTCAACAGGCAAAAGCGCTGAAGATGGGCTAATGATGTGCATTAAGCCGTTTCTTGTTAATATCGCTTCAGCTCTTCAGGGCAGCCCTGTAAGCATAGCTTTCAAATTTAATAAGGATCAACAATATGGATAATTTTCTGGCAGCGTGGCAACCGCGAGTACTCAGTATTTTGCGGATTGTAACGGCTTTTTTATTTATGCAGCATGGTGCACAAAAAATTCTTGGGTTTCCGGCTGAACAACGTTACCCGTTTGATATTACCTCATTGAGCGGCGTCGCGGGGGTGCTGGAGTTATTTGGCGGGGTATTGCTATTAATCGGCTTATTTACCCGGCCGGTGGCATTTTTGTTGTCTGGTTTGATGGCCTTTGCTTACTTTTTGGCGCATGCACCACAAGGGTTCTGGCCTTTGAATAATGGTGGTGAACTGGCGGCAATGTACAGCTTTGTGTTTCTGTATATCTGGATGGCCGGCGGTGGTGCCTGGAGTATTGATAATTTGATTAAGCGTTAAATGTAAGCGCCAATCGCTGATAAAGAAAAGAAGACGGGCCGCTCAGGCCCGTTTTGTTTAGAAGTTTTTAAACAGTGCCAGCGCTTCCTGATATTCGTCGCTGTTTTCATCGATTTCAACAACGCTGATACCGGTATCGATGCCAAGTTTTTCAAACGCCAGCACTTTATGACGGGTTTGCGGATCCAGCGCCTTATCTGTCGGGAAATAACTTTGCAGATTGGCAACTTGCACCACGTCACATAAATCCGGACCCTCCGGGCCACTATTGCGGTTCAGATTGGCGTGTTCGGCTGCAACAGTGATGAGATTTTGCGGGAATTGCCAGTTTTGCAGAATGGCTTCACCAATGCGCGGGTATAGGTTTTCAATCAACTGATCGAGTCGGGCATCATCTTCAATAAGGCCCGGAATCGTTTCAGCGCGCATCAAAATTGGTAGTACACCAATATTATGGATAAGCCCTGCAAGCATCGCTTCATCATTTTTAATATTTGGCTGTTTACTAGCTATAACCTGGCTGATGGCAGCCACTTCAGTGTTATGTTCCCACAGTTTACGCATGCGTTTTTCCAGTAATCGCGATGTTGGTTTGAACATTTGCTCCATGACTAAGCTAGTTACCAGGTTGCGCACCATCGTCAGGCCCAATCGGGACACTGCGGTTTGCACCGATTCCACCGGCACCCGACCTCGATAGAGCGCACTATTAGCAACCTTTAACAGCCGCGCAGACAACGCTGCATCGGTAACAATAATATCTGCCAGTTGGGCCGCTGTGGCGTTAGGATCCTCGACGACTTCGCGAACCTTCAGGGCGACTTCCGGTAAGGTCGGCAGTAACAATTTGCCAGTGTCCAAATCGGCCAGGATGTTGTTGTACAATTGGTCTTGTTGGCTCATAGTAATTCACTGTATTAATTGAATTTGAAGTGTGGTTGATTTTCAGTTATTTTGCTTGGTTTGCCAACCGCTTTAGTTTATTGCAGGTATTCAGTTGAACGACGAATTTCCCAGAATCAAACGGCTGCCGCCTTACGTTTTCAACATTGTAAATGATTTGAAAGCTAAAGCGCGCGCGCGCGGCGAAGACATTATTGATTTTGGCATGGGTAATCCCGATCAACCGGCGCCTAAGCATATTGTCGATAAACTGGTTGAAGCAGCGCAGCGCCCTGACACCCATCGTTACTCGGTTTCCCGGGGTATTCCGCGCTTGCGTAAAGCTATTTGTGATTGGTATCAGCGTAAGTTTGATGTTGAATTAGATCCCGATTCAGAAACTATCGTCACCATTGGCTCCAAAGAAGGTCTGGCACATCTGGCGCTGGCAACTGTAGGTCCCGGTGATGCGGTATTGGTGCCAAATCCGGCATACCCCATCCATCCTTATGGTTTTGTCATTGCCGGCGCCGATATTCGTCATGTGCCGCTGACGCCGGATGTGGATTTTTTTGCCGAACTGGAA
>JAVVFF010000018.1:0-23026 GCA_032250995.1 Methylophaga sp.
TAATCGACAAAAAAGGGCCGATACCGGTGCCGGTGGCAATTAAAAATAATTTACTGGCTGGCGCAAGTTGTTTCAGCGTTAATAAGCCAGCAGCTTTCGGTGCGACCAAAATATTTTCACCAGGCTGAATTGCTGCCAGTCTGGTTGATAACAAACCGCCCGGCACTTCAATAAAATAAAAGTCCAGAATCGGCTCATCCGGGGCATTCACCAGTGAAAACGGCCGGCTGATTTCTTCACCATTGACATCCAAGGCTAAACGCGTGAACTGGCCGGCTTCAAAAGGCGCTATATCAGCTTTGATCCGCAGCGAATGCAGACTTGTCGTCCAGCGCTTGTTTTCAACAACCTGTCCGGTTAACCATTTTGCCATGCTTGACTCCTAAGATTTTGCCATATTGTAACTGACGTACATTTCGCTGCATTGTGACATTTTCAGTCACGCAACATTCCGAGAAGACCGGCTCAAAGCCAATTTGTATTATCATGTTGAACAGCTGATTTAACCGATTACAGGATATTGCATGCACAACGTGCTTGATTTGGCTGCTTTACAGGCAGCGCCTCTGAAAACCGATCCGTTCCCATTCTTTACCGTGGCGCAATCGATTAGTGATGCCATGCTGGAGCGGGTTATTAGTGATTTTCCAGACATTGATGATGGCGGCAGCTTTAATGTTGAGGATGTCGCAGTTAATGACGATTTCAAAGCATTTTTAAATGCCATCGACAGCGCCGATTTCCGACAGATTATCTGCGACAAATTCGCTGTTGATGTAATGGATTTGCCGGTGCTGATGACATTGCGTGGTTATTCGCGTGCCAAAGATGGCCGAATTCATACCGACTCTAAAACCAAGATGGTCACCATACTCATTTATTTAAACGCAGAATGGCCAGCAGCGACCGGTCGATTGAGAGTGCTTCGTAATGAGCATGATATGGACAATTATGTCGCGGAAATCGCCCCCGGCCCCGGCACACTGGTCGCTTTTAAAGTCACCGATAATTGCTGGCATGGTTACCCCTCCTACGAAGGCACCCGCCGCTCTATCCAGATTAATTTTCTGACCAGTGATGCTGCCGGCAATAAACATCGTTTTTTCCATAAACTGAGCGCTAAGCTGAAAGCCTGGCTGCGCCGGCGTAAGGTCAAATAATATGTCTTATTTGCAAGATCCCAGGGTTTTATTCGCAGCAGAACGGACCTTACTGGCGTGGATCCGCACTGGTCTGACGTTTATTATGTTTGGTTTTTTGATTGAGCGTTCGGGGTTAATTTTAGAAATCTTATCTGACGGTCAACAAATCATTAATACCGAAATCACCTTCTGGCTGGGTCTGGCCTTTATTGTGCTTGGCAGCTTTACAGCCGTTTATGCCACTAGTCAGTTTCGAAAAGTGTTAAAAACGCTGGGGGAATCCGAGTTTCCCGAAGGCTACCGCAGTCAGTGGAGCGTTGTCGTCAGTTTTATCATTGCGGTGCTTGGCAGTGCACTGGCCATCAGCTTATTTTTCACCTACAACTGAGTTATTAAATGTCTAAATGGATATTGCTTAGCGCCGCCATTGTTGCCGAAGTGTTTGGCACCAGTTTTTTAAAAGCCTCTGAGGGCTTTAGCAAATTCTGGCCTTCGGTGGCCGTCATAGTCGGCTATGTCATCGCCTTTTATTTTTTGGCGCTGAGCCTGAAATATATTCCGGTGGGCATTGCCTATGCCATTTGGGCGGGTGTCGGGGTCGTGCTGATCGCCTCGATTGGCTGGCTGGTTTTTAACCAAAAACTGGATTTTCCGGCCATTGTTGGTATCAGTCTGATCATCGCCGGGGTCATTACCCTCAATGTATTTTCCGGCAGCGTTTCTCACTGATTTTGCCCGCTTTAACCTGTAATTTGAGTATTTAAATGAAGTCTAGCCCTGAGCAACAACGTGAATTAGTTAATGGCCCGCTGATGGATCTTCGCCAATTAGGCAACGCTCTGAAATACGTCGTTAAAGGCCGCTTGGCTTTGCCCGGCGGGCATTTACCGCAACCAGCGCATCAGGTACCAGAAGATTTTATCGGCGTTGGCGCGACCACCGGCGATGATCCTGAAATTGATGATTTTATTCTTGCCAAACTGACTGAACTCAATTTGCAACAAGTCCGGCTGGATTTTACTTATACCGATTTGAATGGGCCTGTTAGCCGGCTGCTGGATAAATTACTAACCGCTAAAATCAGTGTTTTATTGCATTTGGTGCAGCCGTTTCGTGAAGCGCAGCAAATGAAAAACTCGGAAGCGCAGGAACGTTGGCAGGCATTTGTCGAAACCGTCACCGAACAATTCGGTCACAGGGTTTATGCCATTGAAATTGGCACCACCAGCAACCGTCGCCATTGGTCGGGTTATGACACCGAGAGTTTTTTTCATACCTGGCGCATTGCCCACAATATTATCCGCAAACAGCGGATCAAACTGGCCGGACCAAATATTTCTGATTTTGAGCCATTACATAATATTGCGGTGCTGAGCCGGCTGCAGCGCGAACTGCAATTACCGGATATTCACACCAACAATTTATTCAGTGAACGGGTTACCGAGCCGGAACGCTTTGACCACCGCATTTTTGGCACTAAACTGGCGCTGAAGCTGAAAGTAAATCTGGTCAAAAAAGCTCGTTTGTTGCAAAAAATCACCACCGATTTTGCTGTTAAAAGTTTTATCTCGCCGGCAGCTTTCTGGACTTTGCCACGGATTCGCCGGTTACTGGTGCATGGCGAACAAAAACAGGCCGACTACCTGACCCGCTATTTCACCTTGCTGGCCGCTTCAGGTGCCCTGCAACAGGCTTTTTGGGGACCGTTTTTATGCAGCCGTGAAGGCCTGGTTGATGATGGCAGCGGCGTTTATCCAAAACTGGAACGCATCACCCATTACCAGTCGGTACTCGGTCAACGGGCTGATTTTCGCGAACGGCCGGCGTTTTATGCCCTGCAACAATTTATCCGGCAGATCCCCGGTAGTTTTTATCAGGGGCCGCTGGCCACCACTGAAAACCTGGAAGTGCATGCGTTTCGCCGTAGCGATGCTCTGGTGCATGTTTTATGGACCATCAATGGCAAAGCCATGGCTTTAAATCAGCTTTATGATATTGAAAGTCTAGCCAAAGCCGAATGCTACAGCCGTGATGGTGAGCAACTCACTGAAATGCCGGAATTTGCCGGTGAATCACCGATTTATCTGCGCTGGCCGGTCGGTACCTTGGTCAGTTTTCAGGATCCGCATGGCAAAGGGTTAGATGCTTGGTATCGCTATATGCCGGGCAAACAGCTATATCAATTCCAGCAAGCTGGCTGGCAAGGTTTGCTGCTAGCCGAAAACCAAACGGACGCCGAATTTTTACGGCGGACATTACAGCCAGCAACACTGCCGGCAGCATTACCAGACAACACGCTGCGCAGAGCGCGTAATGTGATTTGGCGTCTGGATAATATTCTGGACCGGCCGTTTATTGCTAAACAACCGCTAAAAATGCATGCCCATAAACGGCTGCTGGATCGCTGGCGGCCCAGTAAAGCCAAACGTAGCTGGATCGCCGCTGCCGAATTATTGCGCCGTGGTATTGCCACAGCCAAACCAATTGCTTATTTTGAAAAAACCAACGACAAAACCCTGCTGCAAAACCTGTATTTATGTGAACAGGTGGATCATGATTTCAGTGCCCGGGATTTGTTCACAGCATTTCGCGATGGTGCCAGCGAATTTCAGGGAGTCTGTGAAGCTCAAGCTTACCCGCAACTGGCAACGTTTTTGAATGATATGCATGCCCGCGGCGTATTTTTCCGGGATTTAGCCGGCGGCAATATTCTGATCAAAAAACAAGCGGATGGCACGCTGGCATTTACGTTGATTGATATTAACCGGGCGCGTTTTTTTAATCGTAATGCAACGCTTAGCGAGCGGTTATCGGATTTGGCACGAATTTGCCATAAACTGCACTGGCCCGGTCGCGAGCAACTACTTGATGAGTATTTGGCGCTGAACCGTAAATTTGGAAAGACGTTTAGCTGGCGGATGAAACTACCGTTTTATTTGTATGATTATAAAGTCAACTTTAAACGCAAATATGGCCGCAAGGCGATTCGTCGCTGGTGGCAAGCGCGTAAACAAGGCTAGTTAACAGGTAACTGAATGACGTCGTAAATTGCACTTATCGCTTTAAGGAGCAGGCTTATGAACCTCGACATTTTGCAAAGTGTGTTGGGCTGGTCAGCGCTGATTAATTATTTGCTGTTAACGGTGTGGTTTGTGATTTATGGGTGCTGCGGTGAGTGGATTTACCAGTTGCATAGTCGCTGGTTTACCTTATCGCGCGAGCAATTTGCCGGTATTCATTATGCCGGCATGGCCCTTCTTAAGATCCTGATATTTATGTTGTTTTTGGCGCCCTGGCTGGCGCTATGCATAATTAACGGCGCCGTATAAAACAGCTTAATTGGGAAAAGCTATAGATGGTTTATAGAAACATGAAGCTGCTGGCAGATTATCTAATGACGCAATTGTTATGCAGTTGATTTTTCGCGGTGAAAATATTCTTGAAGCACATATTATCAGTGGCTTGCTAACCGCTAATGGCATTGATAATCATGTTGCCGGACATTATTTGCAAGGTGCGGTGGGGGATTTACCAGCCAGTGATTTTGCCCATGTTTTTGTCCATGAACTAGACGATATCGCTGCCGCTGAGCAGCTTATCGAAGATTATGAAGCCGGCCGCTTAATCAGGACTTGAGGCAAAATATTGCCGGGCGGCTTTACTATCAATGTGGATCTGTTCAATCAATGCATCCAGATCAGCAAATTTATGTTCCTGGCGCAGTTTTTGTAAAAACACCACTTGCACATGAGCGCCATAAATATCCCGGTTAAAATCCAGTAAATGCACTTCCAGCAGCGCTTTATCACCGCCAATGGTCGGCCGTACCCCAATATTAGCAACACCATTAACCGGCTCACCGTCGATACCAAACAATTGCACGGCATAAACACCGGTGAGCGGCACTTTGCAGCGATGCAGATGAATATTGGCGGTGGGAAAACCCATTTGCCGGCCACGTTTATCGCCATGTGCCACCCGGCCACTCATCCGGTACGGCCGGCCCAGTAATTTTTCCGCCAGATCCAGATTGCCATCGCGCAGTGCTTGACGAATGCGCGTGCTGCTAACCCGCATTTTGTCTATGGCGAAGGTGTGCATATTGACCACCTGAAAACCATGCTGCTGGCCGGCTTGCTGCAACAGGGTAAAATCACCCCGGCGATCTTTACCAAACCGGAAATCATCACCGACCACCAGATAACTGACCTGCAAGCCATCGATCAACAACCGCTGGATAAATTCATCAGCCGGCATATTGGCCAGTTTTTGATTAAAGCGTAGTACGCAGAGTTTTTGGATCGAATAAGCCCGCAGTGTTTCGACTTTTTCACGAAACCGGCTGAGTCGCGCTGGTGCTTTTTCCGGCACGAAATACTCATAAGGCTGCGGCTCAAAGGTAATCACTACTGCCGGCAGACCTAGCATATCGGCTTTCATCGCAAGCTGGTTGAGTACCGCCTGATGACCCAAATGCACACCATCAAAATTGCCTATCGTTGCCACGCAGGCACATTGTGGAACCGGCAAATTGTGCAAACCACGAATAATTCTGGGCATTTCAAACTAGCAGTTAAATTGAGGCTTAATAGCATAAGCACAAATGCAATAACATTCCAGCGGGTGCCATATTCTTTTATAATAGTTTGCTGAAGCTGTTTTTTTGAGGCCGTCATGGTAGCAAAACGCAAAAAACTGGATTATGAAGCGGCCGTTGCCGAGTTGGAGTCGCTGGTCGAACAACTTGAGCGCGGTGATATTACGCTTGAACAATCACTGAAATTGTATGAACGGGGGGTGTTACTGACCCGTGATTGTCAGGAAGCCTTACAAGCAGCTGATCAAAAAGTACAAATGCTGGTCAAACAAGCCGGTAATCCGAAACTGGTCGATTTTGATTCAGATCCTGACGCTTCGTGACCGCAGTTTTTTCCCTGAACGACTGGATGTCGGCGCATCAGCAACGTGTTACCAGCGCGCTGACTACGCGTTTAAACATGAGCAGTGATGCGCAAATGCTGGTCAAAGCCATGCAATATGCGACGCTTGATGGCGGTAAACGCCTGCGGGCCCTGCTGGTTTATGCGGCTGGTGAAGCATTGCACAGTGATGCTGACGGTTTGGATGCTGCTGCTTGTGCAGTGGAAATGATCCACGCTTATTCATTGATCCACGATGATATGCCAATGATGGATGATGATGATTTACGTCGCGGCCGGCCAAGCTGTCATAAAGCTTTTGATGAAGCCACGGCGTTGTTGGCAGGTGATGCTTTGCAAACTCATGCCTTTTTTGCTTTATCTGATAATAAATTAGCAGCAACGCAACAAATTGCCATGGTTAAAACGCTGGCTAAAGCAAGTGGTGTGAATGGCATGGCCGGCGGTCAGGCGATTGATTTACAAAGTGTCGGTAAAACACTGAGCCTTTGTGCATTGGAAAATATGCATCAGTTAAAGACAGGCGCGCTGATCGCTGCCAGCGTACAATTGGGTGCATTGGCTGCGCAAACAACGGCGTGCGATTTGCAGGCATTGGATCAATATGGACAAGCCATTGGACTGGCTTTTCAGGTACAAGATGATGTGCTGGATGTCATTGCCGATACGCAAACCCTTGGCAAGCAACAAGGCGCTGACATCGCCCGCGACAAACCGACCTACCCAGCGCTGATAGGCTTACAAGCCGCTCAGCAAAAAGCCGGGGATTTGGTCGAACAAGCATTGGCCGCTTTACAATCGTTATCTGGGCCAACGCAGGCGCTATCGGGTCTGGCGCATTTTGTTGTGCGGCGGACTTATTGACATGAATATCATGAGCCGACTACTAGATCAGATAAATGCACCGCAGGATTTACGGCAACTGTCTCGCAAACAATTGCCACAATTGGCTGATGAGATCCGCGCGCTGATTATTGAAAGTGTCCAGCAAACCGGCGGCCATATTTCATCCAATCTCGGTGTCGTCGAGCTGACCATGGCGCTGCATTATGTGTTTAACACCCCTGAAGATCGTCTGGTTTGGGATGTTGGCCACCAGAGTTATACCCATAAGATTTTGACCGGTCGCCATGCGCAAATGCACACCATGCGTCAGCCAGGCGGCTTATCCGGTTTTCCCAAACGCAGCGAAAGTGAATTTGACACCTTTGGCGTTGGCCATTCTAGTACATCAATTAGTGCTGCATTAGGCATGGCGATTGCCGCGCAGGTCAATCATGATTCACGTCGCGCCGTAGCCATTATCGGTGATGGTGCTCTTACTGCCGGCCAGGCTTATGAAGCTTTAGCCCATGCCGGTGATTTGAGTGCCAATTTGCTGGTCGTGCTTAACGATAACGAGATGTCTATTTCCAAAAATGTCGGTGGTATGGCCAATTATCTGGCTCGGCTGTTATCGGGTAATTTTTATGCATCGGCCCGCGAAGGCAGCAAAAAAGTTCTCAAAAACATCCCTTCAGCATGGGAAATTGCCCGCCGTGCCGAAGAGCACATGAAGGGCATGGTGGTGCCAGGTACCTTGTTTGAGGAAATGGGTTTTAACTATATCGGCCCGATTGATGGTCATAATCTTGATACGTTGATCACCACACTGACTAATCTGCGGCAACGCAAAGGCCCGCAATTTCTACACATTGTCACCAAAAAAGGCAAAGGCTTTGCGCCTGCGGAAGAACAACCCTGTAAATATCATGGTGTCAGCCCGGCAGGGAGTGGCGCGAAATCCGGGCCCAGTTACACCCAGGTATTTAGTGAATGGCTCTGCGATATGGCAACCACTAACAAGGATCTTATCGGTATTACCCCGGCAATGTGTGAAGGCTCGGGCTTAAACGCTTTCGCCGAACGGTTTCCGGAACGTTATTTTGATGTTGGCATTGCCGAGCAACATGCAGTGACCTTAGCCGCTGGTCTCGCTTGTGAAGGCAAAAAACCGGTAGTGGCGATTTATTCGACCTTTTTACAACGTGCTTATGATCAATTGATTCATGATGTGGCGTTGCAGAATTTGCCAGTGTTGTTTGCCTTAGATCGTGCCGGTTTAGTGGGCGCTGATGGGCCGACCCATGCCGGCAGTTTTGATTTGAGTTATTTGCGCTGTATTCCCAATATGCTGATTATGGCCCCTGCTGACGAAAATGAATGCCGGCAAATGTTAACCACCGGTTTTAAACATGATGGCCCGGCAGCAGTGCGTTATCCGCGTGGCACTGGTCCAGGCGTCAAGATTGATAAAAATTTATCAGGTTTAGTAATCGCTACAGCAGATTTGCGCCGTCAGGGTCATAAAGTCGCTATTTTAGCTTTTGGCAGTATGCTGACCATGGCATTGGAAGCCGGCGAACAGCTGGATGCCACGGTGGTTAATATGCGCTTTGTAAAACCGCTGGACACGGCCATGATAAACAAGCTGGCAGCAGAACATGATTTGCTGGTAACTATTGAAGAAAACGCTATGGCAGGCGGCGCTGGCAGTGGCGTTGCTGAATATCTGCGTGAAGTCAATTGTCCGACATCTATCCGGCACCTAGGCTTGCCAGACAGCTTCATTGAGCATGGTAATCATCAACAAATGCTGGCTGATGCCGGCCTGTCCGCCAATGGTTTAATCGATTTCATCAATCGCTTTTTTGCGTCATGATGGTCTGTTACCGCAACTAATTCCTGAGTATAATAGTCAACAATATGAGCGTCACCTATACCCTTAAAATCCTTGCTGATTTCGCTTCTGCCCACACGCTGCGCGACTACCCCGGTGATTGCCGGCGGATGCACGGCCACAACTGGAAAGTAGAAGTTGAAGTCACAGCACGTGGTTTGAATGAACATGGCATGGGTATGGATTTTAAAACCATCAAAACCGCCACCCGGGAGCTGGCGAAAACGTTGGACCATCGTTATTTAAATGATATTCCACCATTTGATGAAATTAACCCCACTGCTGAAAACATTGCCAGATATTTTTATCAGCAGCTCAGCCCCATATTGAATAATGATATCGCCAGCGTTTCTGGGGTGACCCTTTGGGAAACTGACCGCGCCTGCGTTAAATATAGCGAGGAATAAGCCACACATGACCGAACAAAATAAACCGACAGCTGCTGGTGAAATCGAAGACGTTCAGAACATCAAAGACAAACGTCATATTGCCATCGATAAAGTGGGTATCAAAGATATCCGCCATCCCGTTGTGGTCAGCGACCGCACCACCGGTGAACAGCACACCATTGCCAACTTCAATATGTATGTGAACCTGCCGCACCAATTCAAAGGTACGCATATGTCACGTTTTGTTGAGATATTGAATCAACATGAACGCGAAATCACCGTGAAATCATTTCATACCATGCTCGGCGAAATGACCGAGCGTCTGGATGCCGAGTCTGGTTATATCGAAATGGGCTTTCCTTACTTCGTTAACAAAGAAGCACCGATTTCCAAGGTGCGCAGTTTGATGGATTATCAGGTTAGCTTTATTGGCGAAATCAATAAAGGTGAAACCTGCATGACAGTTAAAGTCATCGTGCCGGTGACCAGCTTGTGCCCTTGCTCAAAAAATATTTCCGATTATGGCGCCCACAACCAGCGTTCACATGTCACGCTGACGGTTAAAACCGATAGCTTTATCTGGATCGAAGATTTGATCGATCTGGTTGAAGGCGAAGCCTCATGCCAGATTTACGGCCTGCTGAAGCGGCCGGATGAAAAATATGTCACTGAACATGCTTACGACAATCCAAAATTTGTTGAAGATATGGTGCGTGATGTAGCGGCGCGGTTAAATGCCGATAAGCGTATCAAAGCCTATACGGTGGAATCAGAAAACTTTGAGTCGATTCATAATCACTCGGCGTACGCACTTATTACCAAGGGTTTTTAAAGAAAACATTACTAGAAAACAGTGCCCGGCCAGTTCGGGCATTGTTTAGAATTTCTGAATCAAATCCAGTCGTTGACCATTACGCTGCAAATCGAGGCCCCGTAAAAAACTCATACCCAGTAAAGCGCGTTGCGGTTCAGGACCATCAAGCACGATCGCCATGACATTAAAGCGCGTGATATCGCCCAGTTGCACTTGATCCAAATTCACCTGATAACCAACACCCTCACCCGAAGCCGTACGCACGCCAATTTTTGGTGCATCTAAATAATCTATGCCTAAACGCTTTGCGGTCGGCGCATTTAATGCCACTGCTGACGCGCCGGTATCGACCAGAAAGTCGACACCAAAACCGTTAATACTGCCATTGGTTAAATACATACCATCAGTCGGCCAAAGACTGACGATGGGTTGCGGTGCCGGCGGTGTAAATACCCCGCCGATCTGACTGCCCAGTGGAAATGTCTGCTGCACACCGGCAATTTCCAGAATTGCCTGATCACTATTGGCGGCAATGAGTTTAACGCCTTCCGGACTGCTTTGACCCACTTTCAGGATCCGCTGGGTGTCATTGATGTTAATCACCGCCTGATCGCGGAACAAGCCGGTAACCTGAATACTCAGGGCCGCTTCGGCCAAAACAACGGCCGGTAGGATAAACGGTATAATGATGTATTTAAATAATCGAATTGTTATGCACATGGCGTTTTTCTCCCAGCAGGATTTTATGTAAATGTCAGCTGCCAGCTATCCCACAGTCAGCGGCGTCATCCTTGCCGGTGGCCTTGCCCGGCGCATGGGTGGCGACGATAAGGGTCTGGTCGAGTTTCAGGGCCAGCCGCTTATCAAACACGTTATCAAACGCCTGTTGCCACAAGTTGATCAACTGCTTATCAATGCTAATCGTAATATAGACCGCTACCAGCAATTTGGCTACCGTGTTGTTACCGACACATTGGCCGACTTTCAAGGCCCGCTGGCCGGCATGCTCAGTGGCATGCAGAATGCGCACTCAGAGTATATTTTAACGGCGCCCTGTGACGGCCCGCTGCTCAGTCAAAAATTACGACAGCGCATGCTGGAATCACTATTACACAGTGGTAAAACCATCGCAGTTGCCAGCGATGGCCAGCGCATGCAGCCGGTTTATTGTTTAATGCCTTGTCATTTACAGGCTGATTTAGCAGCCTTTTTAAAAAGTGGTGAACGTAAAATAGATCTGTTTTTTGCACAATACCCGCTTGCTGAAGTGGATTTCAGTGATGATCCAGCCTGTTTTATGAATCTCAACCATCCCGAAGATCTGACTGCTTTGCCGGTAAACTGTCCACTGCCAATGCTCGGTATTTCCGCTTTCAGCGGCACAGGCAAAACCACATTATTAACCCAATTGCTGCCGCAACTGCGCGAAAAAGGTTTACGGGTGGCGGTGATTAAACATGCCCATCATCAATTTGACATTGATAAACCGGGTAAAGATAGTTATCAAATTCGTCAGGCTGGCGCCAGTCAGGTAGTAGTGGCCTCAAAAAATTTACTGGCATTAATGCAAACACCATTGGCGGAACGTAACGAACCGCAACTGGCCGAATGTCTGGCAAAGCTTGATTACGATGCCCTGGATCTGGTGCTGGTCGAAGGCTTTAAACAAGCCAATTTTACCAAACTGGAACTGCACCGACCCAGCCTTGGTAAGCCACTTATGGCCAACGAAGATCAACAAATTATTGCACTGGCGACCGACGCACCGATAAGTTTACATCGTGACTTGCCAGTGCTGGATTTAAACGATATCGGTAAAATTGCTGAATTTATTACGGAATTTTGTCAACAGGGCCAACCCGCTTATGCGTGAAGAAACGCCACAAGACAGCTGCGCCACCCCCGAAAAGCCATCGGTTTTACGTGTTGATGCGGCGCGTCAGACAATTCTCGAGCAAGTTGCCGCACTGCAAAATCAGCAACTTTTGCCATTACGTAATGCGCTGGGCAGAATTCTGGCCAAAGCTATTATTTCACCATCAGATGTGCCGCCGCATAACAATTCAGCCATGGATGGTTATGCCATGGGCCATGCTGATTTGACGACTGAAGCGACTACTTTGCGTTGTGTAGGCAGTGCTTTTGCCGGCAAGCCATTTAGCGGTCAAATCAATCAAGGCGAATGTATCAGGATCATGACCGGCGCGATATTACCGGCAGGTTGTGACACTGTGGTCATGCAAGAACAAGCCGACCACAGCGGCGATAATATTCGGTTTCAGGGCCAGCATCAGTTGGGTCAGAATGTACGGCTGGCGGGTGAAGATATTTATCATGGCCAAACCGTGCTTAAAAAAGGCCGGCGTATTAATGCTGCTGATTTAGGCCTGCTGGCTTCATTAGGAATGGCTGAAGTCACTGTTTTGCGCCGCTTACGGGTGGCCTTTTTTTCCACCGGCGACGAGCTCAAATCAATTAGCGACAGCTTAAATCCAGGCGATATCTTCGATAGCAATCGCTACAGTCTGTATGCAATGTTGCAAAATGCCGGCGCTGATATACTGGATATGGGCGTGGTTAAAGATGATCCCGATGCACTGAGAACAGCGCTGCAATCGGCTGCTGATAATGCGGATCTGGTCATTACTTCCGGTGGTGTGTCGGTCGGTGACGCTGACTATATCAAAGATTTACTGGCAGAACTCGGCCAGGTGAATTTCTGGAAAATCGCCATGAAACCGGGCCGACCACTGGCTTTTGGTCATCTTGACAAAACGCCATTTTTTGGGCTGCCCGGTAATCCGGTGTCGGTGATGGTGACCTTTTACCAATTTGTTTTGCCAGCGCTGAAAAAAATGGCCGGTGAAACCGAGACTGCGCCATTTTTGTTACCAGCAATTGCTGCAGCGCCGATCCGTAAGCGGCCGGGACGCTTTGAATTTCAGCGCGGCGTGATGACCAGTGTGGATGGCCAATTATCAGTAAGCATGACGGGCGCGCAAGGATCAGGCATTTTAAGTTCCATGAGCCAAGCTAATTGTTTTATTTTGCTGGATGAAGACTGTGATGGCATCAGCACCGGCGAACAGGTCACCATTCAGCCATTTGCAGGTTTAATCTAATGTCAGAAGTCCACGACAAACAACAATTTGAATTTAATAAATTGCGTAAACGCTTGCGCCGACAGGTCGGCCAGGCAATAGCCGATTACGACATGATTCAGGATGGCGACAAAGTTATGGTCTGCCTGTCAGGCGGTAAAGACAGCTATACCATGCTGGATATCCTGCTCAACCTTCGGGATCATGCGCCGATCAATTTTGAGCTGATTGCCGTTAATCTGGATCAGAAGCAACCCGGCTTTCCAGAACAGGTTTTACCGAATTATCTGCGTTCGATTGGCGTACCTTATCACATCATCGAAAAAGACACTTACAGCATCGTTAAAGAAGTGGTACCGGAAGGCAAAACCACCTGCGGTATTTGCTCGCGGCTGCGCCGGGGGAGTTTGTATGGTTATGCCCGGCAAAACGGTATTACTAAAATCGCGCTGGGCCATCATCGCGATGACATTATTGAAACGCTGTTTCTGAATATGTTTTATGGCAGTAAAATCAAAGCCATGCCTCCGAAACTGCTCAGCGATGATAAAACCAATATTGTGATCCGGCCGCTGGCCTATGCCAAAGAGGCCGATATCAGCCGCTATGCCGAGGTGCGGCAGTTCCCCATCATCCCCTGTAACCTGTGCGGATCACAGCAAAACCTGCAACGGCAAGTCATCAAAGACATGCTGCAAACCTGGGAAAAACAAACGCCGGGGAGATTGGAAAATATTTTCCGTAGCTTGCAAAATATTGTCCCATCACAACTGGCTGATAACAACTTATTTGATTTTGTTAGTCTGGAAGCACACAGACAAACAATCAGCAGCGACCGGGATGCGGCTTATGATGATCAGCAATTTCCAGTTTTGGCACGCTAATTGACTTAAATTTTCGGCGCTGGCAATAAGTTATTCAAGATTTAGCGTGACTATTACAGTAACTTTACAAGATATCGCGCTAAGTCATTGAATCCTTAAAGTTATAATATAACCATTTGATTTTATTGGAAAATAAAGTATGCTCAAAATTTAACCATTTTGTCATCCATTGTTACAGATGAACCACTTAGCGATTTTCACCAATGTTAATCACAGACTTGTCCACAGAAAATGTGAGTAAGTCGCTAAGCTGTTGATTGCTGAATTTAACCGGCTGAATTATTTGCTAGGCAGGGTAAAGTCTTCGGCAAATTCCAAAGCATTACCATCCGGGTCGCGGCAGAAAAATGCCGCCCGCCCCGACTTGCTTCGCGAATAGGACACACCGGCTTTATCAAAATGTTCTGCCAGTTTTTCCAGATCTTCAACGATTAAAGCAACATGCCGATCCCGACCGCCATGTTCAGGTCGCCCTTCTTTAGGATCCGGATCCGGCAATACCATTAAATGGATCTGCTGACCGTTATCCAGATCCAACCAGGCACCGTCAAACCAGAATTCCGGACGGCTGTGATTTTGTTTTATTTGCAAAATATTGCAATAAAAATCCAGGGATTTTTGTAAATCAGCGACCAGAAAGGTCGCATGTGCAATTGATTTGATCATTGCGAAATTCCTCTTAAATGTAATCAAAAAAGGTTGGCGTTCGGCTGACACAGCACCAATCAACTTTGCTGCCGGTTACCTTCAATCCGGGCGACACCATAAGCCGCAAAAATGATCAAAACACCGCCCAGCCAGTCAGCAATGCCCATGGTTTCATCAGTTAACCACCAGGCGGTCACCGCTGCCACTACCAATTCAAATAACATAATGACAGCCGCGCGGTATACCGGCAAACGCCCCAAGCCAAATAAAACGCTTACTGTCATGGCGACAATGGCAAGACCACCAAAGATGATGGCCAATATGCCCACTGTCATTGAAACGTCTGGCACTACGCTCCCCCGGATCAGAATGACAGCTAAAGCCACCACAACAACACCCCAATAAACGGCAGTCGTTTTGATATGCATTGGCACATTGGCCAGTTTGCGACTTAACACATTATTGATGGCAAACATGATGCCGGCAAACAACGCCAACCAGTCAGCCAACCCATGTGGCCAGGGCAAGCCCATTTCAGGCTGCCAGAGCATTATCAACGTACCGGTCATGGCTAAAACCAGCATTGCCATCGCTTTATGAGAAAGCGTTTCGCCCAGCCACCAGCGACCGAGAATCACACTCCATAGCGGCGCCAAGTAAAACAACAGCATCACGCGCATGACTTCGCCTTCAATCAGCGCCACCAGAAAAGCCAGATTGGTCACACCGGCCGCCAGCGCTAGCCAGATCAAATCCAGCGGTAATTGTCGCCATGGCCAGTGACCACGCAATGCTTGCGGTAATTGTAAAAGCGCGGCAGACATATAAATCAGCAGTGTCGTCCACACCACTGGCAAGCCAGCAGCTTCAAAAAGACGCATCGGATACCAGATAAAACCCCACATACTGGCAGCAAACAATAGACTCAGAACAGATAGACGATATTGTTGAACAGTGCTTTGATTCATGGCAATGCTTATAACACGGGAGAACCGCAAAGCGTTATAATGTAGCGTTATTTTGATCCGGCAAACTCACCCATGAATCCAGAACTGGCTAAGCTGCATCCCTATCCTTTTGAAAAACTGGCTGAGTTGCAAAAAGGCTGCCAGCCGCCACAACATTTGCCGCATATTGCCTTGTCGATTGGTGAACCAAAACATCCAACGCCCGGCTTTATTACCGAGGCGGTCATCAGTCATTTGCATGGCCTGTCGATTTATCCGACTACTGCCGGCACGCCAGAATTACGGCAAACCATCGGTATATGGCTAGACCAACGCTTTCAACTGGCCGGTCATATCAACGCACAAACGCAGATTTTGCCGGTAAATGGCACCCGTGAAGCGCTGTTTGCTTTTGCTCAGGCGATCATTGATCGTGATGATGATCCACTGGTGGTGATGCCCAATCCGTTTTATCAAATCTATGAAGGTGCGGCGATCCTCGCCGGCGCCCGAATGCATTTGCTCAATTGCACCGATGACAATGGTTTTGTGCCTGATTTTGACAAGGTACCGGGTAGCGTCTGGTCGCAATGTCAGTTGTTATACATTTGCAGTCCCGGCAACCCCTCTGGTGCGGTAATTGATGCTGAGGCCATGACCCGATTGATCCAGCTGGCGCATGATTATGATTTTATCATCGCCGCCGACGAGTGTTATTCAGAAATTTATTTTAATGAAGCATTGCCACCGGTTGGCTTATTACAGGCTGCTGTTGCTGCGGGCTATACTGATCTAAGCCGCTGTGTGGTGTTTCACAGCTTGTCTAAACGTTCCAATGCACCTGGCTTGCGCAGTGGTTTTGTCGCCGGTGATGCCAAAATCATCAAGGAATTTTTACGCTATCGCACCTATCACGGCTGCGCCATGTCGCCAGCCATCCAATCAGCATCAATTGCTGCCTGGAATGATGAAGCGCATGTAGTCCATAACCGCAGTTTGTATCGCGAAAAATTTCAGGCAGTGCTGGAAATCCTGCAACCGGTGATGAAAGTCCGGCAGCCGGAAGCCAGTTTTTACCTGTGGGCAGAAACACCGATTGCCGACACTGATTTCGCCCGCGAGTTATTTAGCCAATTTAATGTCACCGTGTTACCCGGCCGGTTTCTGGCGCGTGATACCAAACACGGTAATCCCGGCATCAATCGCATCCGTATGGCGCTGGTCGCATCTAAAGAAGAGTGCGTTGAAGCCGCCTGCCGAATCCGCCAATTTATCGAATCTTTATCCTAACCGGAGCTGTTTTCCATGAGCCAAATTCAATCCATAATCGAAGCCGCATTTGAACGTCGTGCTGACATTACCCCGAAAAATGCTGACAGTGATGTCCGTAATGCCGTCAATGAAGCCCTGTCCATGCTCGACAACGGTACTGCCCGTGTTGCTGAAAAACTCAATGGCGACTGGGTCGTTAATCAATGGCTGAAAAAAGCGGTCTTGTTGTCATTCCGTTTAAATGACAACAAACCAATGGCCGGCGGTGAAACCCAGTATTTCGACAAAGTTGAGCCAAAATTTGCCTGCTTCACCGAAGCCGATTTTAATAAAGCTGGCGTTCGGGTCGTGCCCCCCGCTGCTGCACGCCGTGGTTCTTATATTGCCCCGGGCGTTGTACTGATGCCGTCTTACGTGAATATCGGTGCCTATGTGGATTCCGGCACCATGGTCGATACTTGGGCGACCGTTGGCAGCTGTGCACAAATAGGTAAAAACGTGCATTTATCTGGCGGTGTTGGTATCGGCGGCGTATTGGAGCCTCTGCAAGCCGGTCCGACTATTATCGAAGATAATTGCTTTATCGGTGCCCGTTCCGAAGTGGTTGAAGGCGTTATCGTTGAAGAAGGCTCTGTTATCTCAATGGGCGTTTATATTGGCCAAAGCACCAAAATATTTAACCGCATGACCGGCGAAATCAGCTATGGCCGTATTCCAGCCGGTTCAGTGGTGGTGTCCGGTAATTTACCGTCAAAAGATGGCCGCTACAGCCTGTATTGCGCTGTTATCGTTAAACAAGTCGATGAAAAAACCCGTGGCAAGGTTGGTATTAACGAACTGCTGCGTGATATTTAATTAGCAAACTTGCTGTTATTCCGGAAAACGCAATACGGTTATCCGGAATTCAGTTAAGCCTGGCTGGATTGCCGCCTGCGCGGCAATGACCCAGTTTTAATTATGGATTATAGAAAATCATATGATTGTCTACGGCATTAAAAACTGCGATACCGTTAAAAAAGCCCGTCGTTGGTTGGATGTGCAAGCGGTTGTCTATCAGTTTCATGATTTGCGGGCCGATGGTTTAGACCGACAGACACTGAAAAGCTGGTTACACTCGGTTGACTGGCAGACCTTGCTTAATAAACGCGGCACCACCTGGCGAAAGCTTGAGGATCCGCGTAAAGAGGCATTGGATAAAACTTCCGCTATCGATTTGATGCTGGACAATCCAATGCTGATTAAACGGCCGATTTTGTATGATGCTAACGGCTGTCAGGTTGGCTTTAATGAACAGGAATACCAAAATCGTTATGGCCACTGAATTATCATCCACCATTGAACTGACCCGGGAATTAATTCGCCGCAACAGTGTGACGCCCGATGATCAGCAATGTCAGCTGCTGCTGGCCAAACGGCTTGCCGATAAAGGCTTTAATGCCGAGCATTTACGTTTTGGTGAAGTCGACAATCTGTGGCTGCGCCGAGGCCATCGGGGGCCGCTGTTTGTCTTTGCCGGCCATACCGATGTCGTGCCGACTGGCCCATTCGAAAAATGGACCCATGACCCTTTTGCTGCCGATATTATTGATGGCATGTTACATGGTCGGGGCGCTGCCGATATGAAAGGCAGTATCGCCGCCATGGTCACCGCTTGTGAACGATTTATCGAACGTTTTCCTGAGCATCAAGGCAGCATTGCCTTGTTGCTGACCAGTGATGAAGAAGGGCCGGCAACCGATGGTACCGTCAGAGTGATTGATACCTTAGAAGCCCGTCAGGAACATATTGACTGGTGTCTGGTGGGCGAACCCACCAGCGGCGATAAAGTTGCTGATGTTGTTAAAAATGGCCGGCGGGGTTCACTCAATGGTTATCTGACGGTCAATGGTAAACAGGGTCATATTGCTTATCCACATTTAGCCGATAATCCCCTGCATCGACTGGCACCGGCGTTGACCGAACTATGCGCTGAAGTTTGGGATAACGGTAATGAGGATTTTCCGCCAACCAGTTTTCAGGTTTCCAATCTCAATAGCGGCACCGGGGCCACCAATATTATTCCCGGCAGCGTTGAAATGATTTTTAACTTTCGTTATTCCACGGAAGTAACCGATAAGCAGCTTCAACAACGCGTCGAGTCTATCCTTGATAAACATGGCATCAGCTATCAACTGGACTGGGTGTTATCCGGTCAACCGTTTCGTACCGCTGGCGGTAAATTGTTGGAAGCTGTGCAACAAGCAGTCAAAACCGTCACCGGTTATAACACCGAATTATCAACTTCTGGCGGTACTTCCGATGGCCGTTTTATTGCGCCAACCGGCGCCCAGGTGATTGAACTGGGCCCGCTCAATGCCACGATTCATCAAATAGATGAGTGCGTTTCAGTTGCTGATCTGGATAAACTATCGGCCGTTTACGAACAATTACTGGTTAATTTACTCAGCTAATCATGCAAAATCGTCGTCATCATTTTAAATGGCTTTATCTGCTGGCAGCCCTGGTGCTGTCTTTGCAGACTTTAGCTATTTGGCATGACACGGCGCATCCATTCCACACCGCTGATGCCCAGTGTGAGCGGCTGGAAATCATCAAGCACACGCCGGTGGTTAATGCCAATCCGTCATTGCTGGTTTCAGGCACTACTGTTCTGTTACACATTGTCGCTATTGCCGACCACCATCTGACGGTTAAAAATCGTCATCTGCCGCAGTTGATTCGCGGCCCGCCTGTTTTCTCATAACACCCTGACAATTATTTCTGTTTTTTTGGATCGCGCCGTTTTTACCGGTAGCGATCTATGGTGTTATGAGGATTTTTTATGTTTACCCCAAATAAATTGGCCGTGCTGCTGAGTGCAGCACTGGCTGCGATGCCGTTGGCTGCAACAGCTGAAGATGCCAATATCGTTAAAATTCCTGATCTGACTGTGACTGCTGATCCGCTGGGCGTACGCAGTCCCGATGAATTAATTCTGCCGGTCACCGTGCTGGCAGATGAAGAACTTGATAAAAAACGTGCCGGTACACTCGGTGAAACCCTTGATGGTCTGCCCGGTGTCGCCAATTCAGATTTTGGTCCCGGCGTTGGCCGGCCGGTAGTGCGTGGCCTGCAAGGTTCGCGGGTACAAGTGCTTGAAGATGGCATGAAAACCGTCGATGTATCCGGTGAAGGTGGCGATCACACCATTGCAATCGATCCCAGTCGCGCAGAGCAAATTGAAGTGTTCCGTGGCCCGGCAACCCTACTGTATGGCAGTGGCGCCGCCGGTGGCGTAATCAATGTTAAAAGCAATCGCTTTAATCCGGAGTTTGGCGATGCGCCGCGCGTTGACGGTGAAATGGGTTATAGCTTTAATGGCGATGAACGCAGCGGTCGTTTAGGTCTGGAATTACCGGTCACTGACAGTTTTGTCCTGCGCACTGATTATAGTCTGCGCCGCAGCCATGATTTTGATATTGATGGCTTCCAGCAACAAGGCCAGACCGCTGGTGATAAAGACACCTTACAAAACAGCGCGACCGATACCGATGCTTTTTCAGCCACAGGTTTGTTTAAAGGTGATTGGGGTCATGCCGGTCTAGGCTACAGTCGCTGGCGTACAAAATACCGTATTCCGGAAGTAACGCTTGGTACTGGGCCGGAAGAACAAGAACAAATCCGCGCTGATTACGATCGCGTTGATTTTCGCGGTGAATTTAATGATCCATTGCCCGGTGTTACCTCTGCCCGTCTGAAAATAGCCTATACTGAGTTTAATCAACAAGAAATCGGCACCGAGCTCGATAATGGTCAGTTTGTCGAAAGCGAAGCTGAAACCAGCTTTGAAAATGATGAAACCGATCTGCGTCTGGAAATGGTACATATGCCCATCGGCTTATGGCAGGGCGTGTTAGGTCTGCAATTTAATGATCGTGATTTTCAGGCCGATGGTGCCGGTCATGGTGGTGAAGGTTTCTATGTGCGCGCCAATAAAACCCAGTCATTCGGCGTGTTTTTACTGGAAGAATTGCCAACCGATTTCGGCCGATTAGAATTTGCCGCGCGCATTGACCATATTGATTCCGATCCATCCACTTTAGATGAAGAACAGCATATTGATATCGGTGGTGAAGAACTCGAACAGGCAGCGGATCTTGGCAATCGCAGCTTTACGCCGTTTAGTTTGTCGGCAGGCTCAATTATCGACCTCGATGCTCGGCATCATTTGCGCTTAGCGGTAACCCGTTCAAAACGGGCGCCGTCAGCTGAACAATTATATGCTTTTGGCAGCCATGCCGCTGCCGGTACGCTGGAAATCGGTGATCCAGATCTTGATGAAGAAACTTACACCAATTTTGAAATCGGTGTTGATCGTCACGCGGGTATATTCCGCTTCGATGCGACGCTGTTTTATAACCGTGTCAAAGACTTTATCTATCTGGCATCACAGGATGATGGCATCGGTAATGCGGTAACCGTAGATGGTGACACGCTGGTATTTAATAAGCAGGCCGATGCTGAATTCTATGGTGCTGAATTTACCGCCATTGCCGATTTGATTGAGGGACCGATGCCACTGAGTGTGCGTTTCAGCGGTGATCATGTGCGCGGCAAATTACGCGATGGTGATGATTTACCACGTATTACGCCTACCCGGCTGGGCGTCGGATTTGACACCGGTTATGGGGATTGGAATTTAAGCGTCGATTATCGGCGGGTATTTGAACAAAACAAAACCGCTGTCGCTGAAGACAATACCAGTGGCTACAACCTGGTGTCGTTTGACTTGTTTTGGCGACCGGACAGCTTTAAAGGCGGTACAGTCTTTATTCAGGGCCGGAATCTGCTGAATGAAGATGGTCGCCGGCATACCAGCTTCCTGAAAGATGAAGCGCCGATAATCGGCCGCACCATTATGACCGGGGTGCGCTTTGATTTTGGGGGTTAAATCACCTGCCTAAACACAAAGAGCCCGGCTTTTCGCCGGGCTTTTTATTGGTGTAGTCAAAACACAACGAATTTGCTAATTTGCTGTTATTAATCCAAGGAGCCGGTTATGGCAGATGAACCAGACAACAGCACCCCGAAAGTCATTTATATTTTATATCTGGTGGGGATTTTATTGCCGGTGATGACGATTGTTGGTGTGGTCGTAGCCTATGTATTTCGCGGCGAAGCCAGCACTACGATGCAATCGCATTACACCTTTCAGATCCGCACTTTCTGGATCAGTCTGCTGTTGCAAATCATCGGCTGGCTGACACTGGTTGTTGGCATCGGCTGGTTAATTTTACTGATCTGGCTGATTTGGCTGATTGTTCGCTGTGTTAAAGGACTGCGTATTGTCAGTAAAAACCTGCCCTACCCTAATCCGAAAACATGGCTGCTGGACTAATCACTCGCCGCGATAAATAGCAAACGGCCCATTAGCCTGTTGCGTGGGCATGATTTCCAATGTGGTGACATTGACATGTTTGGGGGTAGTGGCCAGCCAAAAAATGGTGTCGGCTATATCCTCAGCGGTCAGTGCCTGAGTTTTGGCGTAAAGCTTATCAGCGCGTTTGATATCGTCTTTAAAGCGAACAATTGAAAACTCGGTTTCGGCATTGCCCGGTTCGATATTGCTGACCCGCACGCCTTTGCCTAACAAATCAGCGCGTAGCGCCAACGAAAACTGTCTGACAAACGCCTTACTGGCCCCATAAACATTACCACCCGGATACGGCCAGTTACCGGCGACCGAGCCGATATTAATGATATATCCCTGCCCCCGCTCGACCATTTTTGGCAATAATAAATGGGTGCAGCGCATCAGACCCTTAATATTGGTATCCACCATGCGTTCCCAGTCATCAAGCTGCGTTTCATAGGCGGGATCCATACCTAAGGCCAGACCGGCATTATTAACCAGCACATCAATATCGGAAAATGCAGTCGGGATAGCATTAATCGCCGCTTCCGTCGCCTGTCGATCGCTGATATCAAAATCAGCAATATAAGTCTGCTCTGGCCCTCCCAGATCGGCCTGCAATTTTTCCAGACGTTTCCGGCGGCGACCAGTCAAAATCAACCGCCAGCCGGCATTAGCAAATAATCGGCCGGTGGCTTCACCAAAGCCCGCAGTGGCGCCAGTGATCATAATAATTGGGGCTTGTTCAGACATATCGATTTTCCGTTTTTACAGGTTG
>JAVVFF010000019.1:0-22619 GCA_032250995.1 Methylophaga sp.
CCAGTTGTTTGGCACTGCCGCCATCCGTAACAATCGCGCCGGCTTTTAAATGCGGTGCCAGTTCAGCAAACACTGTCTGCATAGCGCCCATTGGCACGGCAACAAACACCATATCGGCATTTTTGACGGCATCGGCAATGCTAGTCGTCGCTTCATCAATAATACCCAGTTGCTGGGCTTGTTCACGGGCATCAGCAGATCGGGAGTAACCAATCACCCGCTCAACCTGGCCGGCTTTTTTCAAAGCCAATGCCAGCGAGCCGCCTATCAAACCGACCCCAATTATTGCAAGTTGTTTAATCATCACTGAGCACCTTTTCCAGGGCCGCTAAACAACGGGCATTATCTTGCTCAAAACCAATACTGATACGCAGATGATTGGGTAATCCATAACCACCCACTGGCCGGACTATCACACCTTCACGCAGCAAAGCGTCATAAACTGGTGCGGCTTCACGGCCAACATCCACACAAATAAAATTACCCTTGGAAGGAATATAGCTGAGACCCAGCGCCTGAAAAGCATCTTCATATTGCTGCATGCCGATAGCGTTGATTTGACGGGCACGGTTTAAATAACCATCATCGCCTAATGCTGCCACCGCTGCTGCTAAAGCCAGACTATTGACATTAAAAGGCTGGCGAATACGATTCAGTAAATCCGCTACCGCAGGATGCGATACTGCAAAACCAACCCGTAAACCAGCCAGACCATAAGCTTTAGAAAAGGTCCGGCAAATAATGAGATTGGGATATTTATCCAGCCACGCGAGAGTATTGACCGGATTATCGTTATATTCCAGATAGGCTTCATCCAGCACCACCATCAAACTTTGTGGTAATGCTGCCAGAAACTTTTCCAGTTTGCCGTGAGCCACCGCAGTACCGGTGGGGTTATTAGGGTTGGCGATAAAAATCAACTTGGTTTTATCGGTCACTGACGCCAGCATTGCCGTTAAATCATGACCATAATGTTTTGCCGGTATTTCCACTGCCGTCGCGCCAATCGCTTTGGCAGCGAGCGGGTAAACGGCAAACGCATGCTGGGCGAACATCACCTCATCACCGGATGCGGCAAAACAACGGGCAATCGATTCCAGCACATCATTGCTGCCATTACCCAAGGTTATTTGTGCTGGCTGAAGGGTAAATTTTTCAGCGATCGCTTGCTTTAACTCGAAGCCATTACCATCGGGATATAACGTGGTTTCCCGAACCGCCAAAGCAATCGCCGCCTGCACCGCTGTTGACGGGCCTAATGGATTTTCATTGGAAGCGAGCTTAACAATATCTTTTAAACCATACTGGCGCTGTAATTCAGCAATCGGTTTACCCGGCACATACGGTTGTAAATCCGCCAACTGACTAACCGCTAATTCCTGATAATTCATGCTTTTGCCACCGGCTTACGGAAACTGTCGATGATTAATAATACGGCACCGATACAAATCGCCGAATCGGCAATATTAAAGGCCGGCCAGTGGTAGCCACCAGCATAGATATCAATAAAATCAATCACATAACCATAAATTAAACGGTCAATCACATTACCAATAGCACCACCAATAATCAGCGCCAATGAGATGGCTTCCAGTTTGGCGGTTTGTGCCAAACGCCGCATCCAGATAATTAATACCAACGAAATCACCGCCGCCAGCACCACAAAAAACCAGCGCTGCCAACCACCAGCACCCGCCAGAAAACTGAACGCCGCACCAGTATTGTGTGCCAGCGTCAGATTAAAAAACGGTAACACCGGCACCGTTTCATATAAATCCAGCCAGTTAACCATCACGGTTTTACTGATTTGATCGACAATAATAACTACCAAACTCAGCCATAAATATTTCAGCATCATAAACTTCAGGCAAACTGCCGCTGTTCGCCTTCAGCAAAGGCATTTTTGACACAACGGCCACATAAATCCGGATGCTCGGCATGGCTACCCACATCAGCCGTTTGATGCCAACAACGTTCACAGCGTGAATATTGACTACGCGCTATGCTGACTGAATATGCCGAATTATAGGCATTGTCGGTAGCAGCCAAATTCACATTCGAGACAATAAATAAAAACTTCTGCTCAGCACCCAGTTTTGCCAGTGACTGACTGACAGGTGAAGCCGGTGGCGCTGCAATACTCACTTCGGCCGTCAGACCACCTTTTATCTCTCCGCGGTTTCGCGCTTCTTCCAGTTGCTTGGCAACTGTTTCACGCACCTCAAAAATGTTATCCCAATCACTTCGGGTAATGACTGAGTCAGCACCCAGCGGTGCTAAATCCGTATACCATTCATTAAGCAATACTGAATCATTACGCTGTCCCGGAATAAATCCCCATAACTCCTCGGCAGTAAAACTCAGAATCGGTGCTATCCAGCGCGTTAATGCTTCCAAAATATGGTACATCGCCGTTTGTGACGAACGCCGACCCTGGCTATTAGCCTGCATGGTGTACTGGCGATCTTTGGTGATATCCAGATACGCACTCCCCAGTTCATTGGCACAGAAGTTATGTACTTTCTGATAAATCAGATGGAATTGATAATTATCGTATGCCTTGATAATTTCCTGTTGCAGCTGATAAGCATTATCCAAAATCCAACGATCCAAAGGCAGCATATCTTTAGCATTCATCAGATTTTGCGCCGGCTCAAAATCACTAAGATTGGATAATAAATACCGCGCGGTATTACGAATGCGGCGGTAGGAGTCCGCGGTACGCTTGAGGATTTCATCAGACACCGTCATTTCGGCGCTGTAATCAGTCGCAGCCACCCAAAGACGGATAATATCGGCACCTAAGTTATTTACAACCTGTTGTGGTGCGACGACATTGCCCTTGGATTTGGACATTTTTTTGCCGTCGGCATCAACGGTAAAGCCATGGGTTAGCACGGCTTTATAAGGCGCTTTGCCGTTGGCCGATACTGAAGTTAGCAAAGAAGACTGGAACCAGCCGCGATGTTGATCGCTGCCTTCTAAATATAAATCAGCCGGCCGTGTTAATTCAGCGCGGCGATCCAATACGCAGGCATGTGATACGCCTGAATCAAACCAGACATCCAGCGTGTCGGTGACTTTGTCGTATTCCGCGGCATCATGGCCAAGCCAATCTTCGGCGCTTGAATCAAACCAGGCATCAATGCCGCCCTGCTCGACTTTCTGCGCTACTTGCTCAATTAATTCGGCCGTTTTCGGATGTAATTCACCAGTTTGTTGATGAACAAAAATCGGGATCGGCACACCCCAGGTACGCTGGCGCGAAATACACCAGTCAGGCCGCCCAGAGACCATATTTTCAATCCGTTTTTGGCCCCAGTCGGGCAGCCATTTGCTATTGGCAATTTCTTGCATGGCCGCAGCACGCAGACCATTTTGATCCATGCTGATAAACCACTGCGGGGTGGCACGGAAAATAATCGGTGATTTATGCCGCCAGCAATGCGGATAACTATGCTGAATATCGATATGACACAGCAAAGCGCCGTGTTCACGCAGGGTTTCAATGACCAGCGGATTGGCTTTAAACACTGATTCACCGGCAAATAACGGCGTATCCGGTAAAAACACACCATTACCACCGACCGGATTATCAACCGGCAAACCATATTGCTGGCCCACTACATAGTCATCCTGACCATGGCCGGGGGCAGTATGCACAGCACCGGTACCGGCATCAGTTGTGACATGCACACCGAGAATCACCGGCACCTCTCGATCATAAAACGGATGTTGTAATTGCAGCTTTTCTAGAGCAGCGCCTTTAACGCGGGCAATAATGTCACCGCTTAACTGATAACGCTCCAAAGCGGTTTCATATAACGCTTCTGCCAGCACCAGCCGCTCATCACCACATTGCAGCAACACATAATCCAGTTCCGGATGCAAACAAACCGCCTGATTGGCGGGAATAGTCCAGGGTGTGGTGGTCCAGATCGCAATGCTGATATCACCGCTGCCGTTATTGGCACAAGCTGCATCAAAAGCTGCATTATTAATAACCTTAAAACGCACATCAATGGCGGGCGAACGCTTATCTTCGTATTCAACTTCCGCTTCGGCCAGCGCTGAACCACAATCAACACACCAGTGCACCGGTTTAACACCTTTATGCAAATGGCCGTTAGCAGTGATTTTACCCAGCGTGCGGATAATATCGGCTTCAAACTGGAAATCCATGGTCAGATAAGGATTATCCCAATCGCCCAGTACACCAAGCCGTTTGAAATCCTCCCGCTGGCCATTCACTTGTTTGCCGGCATAGTCACGGCAGGCCTGGCGAAATTCACTGGCCGTCACTTTGACGCCCGGTTTACCGATTTTTTTCTCAACATTGAGCTCAATCGGCAGGCCATGACAATCCCACCCCGGCACATAGGGGGTATCAAAGCCGCTCAGGGTTTTGGCTTTGAGAATCATATCTTTAAGAATTTTATTAACCGCATGACCAATATGAATATCGCCATTGGCATACGGCGGGCCATCATGCAGGATAAATTTTGGCTTATTGGCGTTGTTGTCGCGCAGTTGCCGATATAAGTCCTGTTCCTGCCAACGCTTTAAAATCAACGGTTCGCGATTCGGCAGACCCGCCTTCATCGGGAAATCGGTCGCGGGTAGATTTAAAGTCTGTTTGTAATCGGCCACAAATATCTCGTTGTTATCGATAGTTAAAGCTGGCGATTATACGGGTTTTTAGCACTGACCTGAATCATCGCGACTGCTTTTATTTGTTTATTGACTTAGCTTTAGGTCAGCAAATTGCAGTAAAATGGCGGCTCATTGAAATTCTCACTGACAGAGAGCCATCAGGTAATGCCGGCAAGCGAAAAAGTCATCATCAAAGGTCTGACCGAAGACGGCGGTAAATTCCGGCCCAGCGACTGGGCAGAACGCCTGTGTGGCGCGGTAGCCAGTTATGGTCCCGGACGGCGTATCATCTTTCATCCGCACGTTAAAATGGCGTCCATTGATGGCGTTAAATCAGTGGTGATTAACGCGGAGTTGGAACAGCAAGATGAAATGCTGTTTGAGTTTTTGCTGGATTTTGGCCGCGAAAATAATTTACAGGTCGAACGCCGCGAGCAATTCGACGACAATTAACCGCTACTCGCTGCCTTGTTCGGCATCAGGCCAATTCTGAATATAATTCTTTAGTAATTTATTTTCAAATTTGGCTTTTTTCAGTAATTCTTCAACGATGTCGGTGATCGACAACATGCCTTCCAAACGTCCCTGATAAACCACCGGTAAGTGGCGGATATTATGATCCACCATAATATTCATCACTTCTTCGAGGGTATTGTCCGGATGACAGGTGTAAGGATCCGGCGTCATCGCATCTTTGGCGGTACGTGGCTGCCACATCGCGTGTTTTTGATGCAGCACGTTCAGTAAATCGCGTTCTGACAAAATCCCCACCAAAGCGCCATTATCGGTGACCACCAGCGAGCCGATACGGTGCTCCATCATCAGATTCACCGCTTTATCCAGCGAATCGGTTGGTGTCAGGCCAATAACCGGCTTGCCTTTATTCTTGGTAATGGATCTGACTTTCATGGTCTGTCTCCGCTGGGCAACTGGTTTTATTCTGCTTGACCGCCCGCCACGCTGCAAGTGCTGATTACAAATGTTCGCGGGTGGCCCGGAAATCAATCTCCGGCCAGCGCTCAATAGTCAGATCCAGATTGACCCGGGTCGGTGCGATATAGGTCAGATTGTTGGCCCCATCCAGTGCCAGATTCTGTGAGGCTTTGCGTTTAAATTCCTCGAGTTTTTTAACATCGTCACAATACACCCAACGAGCGGTATTCACCTGCACCGGCTCATAAGCACATTCAACGTTATATTCACCTTTCAGGCGATGTACCACCACATCAAACTGCAATACCCCGACGGCGCCCAGAATCAAATCATTATTGTCCAGCGGCCGGAATAACTGGGTGGCACCCTCTTCACTCAGTTGCTGCAAACCCTTTAACAATGCTTTGTTTTTCAACGGATCTCGCAGACGCACCCGGCGAAATAATTCCGGCGCAAAATACGGAATGCCGGTGAATTGCAGATCTTCACCTTGCGTAAAGGTATCGCCGATCTGGATAGTGCCGTGGTTATGCAAACCGAGAATATCGCCGGGCCAGGCTTCTTCGGCTTGTTCCCGTTCGGCGGCCATAAAGGTCACGGCATTAGCGATGCTGACATCTTTACCAATTCGGGTTTGCCGCAGTTTCATCCCCTTGGTGTAATGGCCGCTGCAGACTCGCATAAAAGCAATGCGATCCCGGTGCCTGGGATCCATATTGGCCTGGATTTTAAAGACAAAACCGCTGAAACTTTCTTCGTTGGCGGCAACGCTACGGCCGGTGGTTTCGCGGGCTTGTGGGGATGGCGCATAGTCGACGTAAGCATCCATCAACTCGGTAACACCAAAATTATTCATTGCTGAGCCAAAAAACACCGGCGTCATTTCACCGCTTAAAAACGCATCTAGGTCAAATTCATCACTGGCACCGCGCACCAATTCAATTTCCTCACGCAATTCATCGGCCATATTGCCAAATAATTCATCCAGCCGCGGATTATCAAGCCCCTGGATCAATTCACCTGCCGTCGCTTCTTTACTGTGCGCTTCGAACAGGCGAATGCTGTCATTGTAAAGATGAAATATGCCTTTAAAACCTTTCCCCATACCAATCGGCCAGGTCATCGGTGCGCACCGAATATTCAGGATCCGCTCTACTTCGTCGAGTAATTCCAGCGGCTCACGACCTTCACGATCCAACTTATTGATAAAGGTCAGAATCGGTGTATCCCTCAGCCGGCAGACTTCCATCAATTTAATAGTGCGTTCTTCAACACCTTTAGCGCTGTCAATGACCATTAAAGCTGAATCCACTGCCGTCAATGTCCGATAGGTATCTTCCGAAAAATCAGCATGGCCCGGCGTATCCAGCAGATTAACGACCCGACCTTTGTAGGGAAACTGCATTACCGATGAGGTCACCGAGATACCCCGCTCTTTCTCCATTTCCATCCAGTCAGAAGTGGCGTGCCGGTCAGTTTTGCGGGATTTGACACTACCGGCCAGCTGAATGGCGCCGCCGAATAACAGCAGTTTTTCGGTCAGCGTTGTTTTACCGGCATCGGGATGCGAAATAATGGCAAAGGTGCGGCGTTTATTCACCTCAGATTGCAGGTTCGGGTTGGCCATAATGACTTCTTAATTAGGCTGCGATTGCAGCGATGTTTGCAAACGGGTCATTTTCGCTGAAATCAGCGGCTGATACAAACCGTTATTCAGTAATCACAACCCGATTACGGCCAGTTTGTTTGGCCTGGTACATGGCTTTATCAGCACGCTCCAATAGCGTTCTGCGGCTTTCACCGATACGCCACTGAGCAACACCGATACTGATAGTGACAGTGCCAACATCCGGAAAATTGATATTGGCGATATGTTTGCGCAACCGCTCTGCCAGATTGCCAGCTTCGTTAAGCTGGTTATTGGATGCCAGCACGATAAACTCCTCGCCGCCCCAGCGACCCAAGAAATCAGTGCCGCGCAATTGTCCATGCACTTCAGCAGCCAGACGTTTCAATACATCATCACCCGTTTCATGACCATGCTCATCATTGACAGGCTTGAAATCATCAACATCAAATAACAAAATAGAGCAGGGACGCCCATAACGCTCAGCCGCCGATAATTCGGCATCAATCGCCTGCTCAATACGGTAACGGTTCCAAATTTGCGTCAACGAGTCTGTATGCGCAATTTCTTTAAGCTGCAGATTGGCGCGTTGTAAACGTTTATTTAACAACGCGATTTCATTAACGTTAATCGCCACCGTTAAATCTTCTGCCAAATCCATCGCAGCTTTTTGCTCTATTTTCAGCCAAGATGCCGACTTATTGGTAATTGTTTCCAGCCAGACCTCGTTCGGCATATCGGGCAGTCTGACTAATTCTCCTTGAGCATGGGTTGTCAAAAGATCCCGGCTGGACAGCCATCGATATTGTCGTAATGTGGCTTTGCGGAAAATTAACATCCAGCCCTTTTTATCAGCCTCGCCTGGCAGCCGGACCGCCATCAATCCTGCCCGGTCTCTTAAATCCACCAGATTATCCAATGGTGTGCTGCTGAGTTGGTCGCTGCACCAGACTTTGTCATTGTGATACTGCTGCTGATTTAACCAGTTCGCGACAATATCAATTTCGTAAACATCTAACGTTTCTGCGTAACAGTTGATACTGTCACCATACACCAGCGCCATACCACACAAACCAAACAACTGTAGCCAACCACGACCATGCGCTTCAAATAATTCACCTGGCTGGCTGATAAGTCCGCGCTCGTCTGATAGTAGCTCGCGACTATCCATCACCTGCTGTAAAAAGGCAATTTCCTGAAGATGCTGTAACAAAAATAACCGCTGGGAGGCCATCTGCACCAAGTTATAAGCTGCATCTCGCTCTGCCGGCGACAAGGCCAGTGGCACAAAATGATGACCGACCAGTAACCCCCATAAGCCTTTGTGGTTATGCATGGCAATATTCAAAGTAGCCTTGACCGCGATGCTATCAAGATAAGTTTTATGTTGAAGGGAAATCGCCCGTAAATAACCAGATGTCATATCCAGTAATGGCAGTCGCTTATCATGTTCTGGCACCAGAGCAACAGGGACTGCAGACACATCCGGAATACTGCGCAATGGATTGTCAATGTATCGTTCGCGCACCATTTTGGGGATATTATCCGCCGGCAAACGAAAACCCAGCAGACTATGCTTAGCCTGCCGGCAACTTTCGGCAATGACCGTTCGATGGCCATCATGATCAAATTCACACAGCATCACCCGTTCAAAACCGGTCACTGCCTGCACACCTTGTGTCAGCGTTTGTAATAAATCGGATACTTCACGGGTAACAGACAATCTTGTCAGCCATTCATTAATAACCGGAAGCAGCCGTTGTTCGCCGGCACGTGATAACGGTTCAAATTCAACCACCACATCGTCACTACTGCGGTAAGCCATAACATAAAAACGCTGATAATGTCCGGCAACCTGACGATTGATAACCATGGCGGCAGGCAAACGCTGCTGGTTATGCAGGGCAACTTGCAAACGGGTATGCAATTTACTGCCTAGCAGATCCTGGCCAGAACTTTGTAATGCGACGTCAACGCTGACACCAAGATAATGAGCTAAATTAGCGCTGACTTGTTTGAGTTGACTAAGCGATATATCGAATCTAAACAACATACCCTGTGGTTGAATTGCATCAACGATAGTGCCGTCAACATTATTAGCGTGCACAGATGAAACAAGGTTTGCTGGATTGATCTCTGGCACGTAGCCCCCCGCTAATTTATATCAACTGCAACTTTTAATAGATTTACAGTACTGGACTTACAGCTTTTCATTTTATTACGATCTAAAGCAATTTGTTTGCCTTTAAGTTGCCCTCTATCAAATATCGAATACGACATAAACAATACGGATATTGTAATTGGCATCACCTCATAAGATTTCAACTTCAAAGAAAAATTCCGGCATTCCATCGCTGCACTACTTATATCTGGCAATTTGAAACTAACCATCAAATATTTTCATGACTAATCCTACTATGCAGCTGCTGTTAGTTTTCAGCTTGAATTAATATTTGAATGTTAGTCTGAAAAATTGTTCAAACCACAGTAGTAATGCATGTCAACCCAAGTAGCCCGACCAACATCAATCTATTTTCTGCAACTTCCCCTCAAAATTCTGTTGTTCGCACTGGTCAGTTTCGCATTGTGCCGCAGTGCTTTATTACTCAGCTATCCCGATTATTTTACCGATATGTCTGTTGTGTCAGCAATCAAGGCATTCTGGATTGGCTTACGGTTTGATATTGCCATCACAGCACTTGTAATGGCACCCATTTTTATTCTGATTTTGCTGCCATTAAAACAGATTCACAATCGCTATGTGCTGACTCTTCTGGGCTGGCTCAGCTGGCTGATGCTGCTATTTCTGATTGGATTGTACATTGGTGATGTTGCCTATTTTGGTGAAGTGAAACGCCATATCGGCCATGAATTATTATTGCTTGATACCGACTACCATGTGCTGCTGGATATTGCATTTGGTTCGCGTTTACCATTAACGCTATTCATTATCAGTTTAATGGTTTTTTCTGCCTGGCTTTGGCAACGTTGGCTATTACGCCCGATTCAATCTTCAACTGTTCGCTTACCTTACACCATTTGGCAAAAACTTTTGATATATGTGCTATTGGTCATTTTATTTGTCTGGTTTGGTCGCGGCATGGTACTCAAAAGCAAACCGATTGATACACTGGATGCCTTTCGTGATGCCCGGCCGGAATTGGCTAATCTGGCATTAAATGGCGCTTTTGTAATTTTAAAGGATGCCACCCGCGATGCCGAAAAGCCGCTTAAAATTTTAAGTGATGAGACATTTTCAGGTCTGAATCAAGCCTTTTTACCCTTGGATCCCGAGCCTTTCGAATGGCATGCCCCTGCCAATCAGTCCAATGGTCGCAATATTGTCTTTATCTTGCTGGAAAGCTGGAGTTATAAGTATATTGATGGGCTGGCAGGCAGTAACTATAACGCCACGCCATTTATGGATTCCCTTGTGGCTAAATCTCAAGTGTGGGATAACTTTTATGCCGCCGGTCAGCGCAGCATCAATGGAATTCAGGCGGTATTGACTTCGGTACCCGTGATGCCCAATCAACCGGCATTGGGCTATGGTCTCGAGTTAAACAATATGAGCCGGTTAGGACACATTTTTAAAAACGCCGGTTATCAGACGCTGATGGTGCAATCCTCTAACCGGCGTTCTTTTCATCTGGATGGCATTGCTGAAAGTCTCGGATTCGAACATTATTATGGCAAGGAAGACATTCCGCTGGTTAAAGACTACCCGCAAGCCACGCCAAGCTATGGCTGGGACCATGACACCTTGACCTTTACCCATGCCAAACTGGCTGAACTGGACCAATCAGAAAAACCGTTCTTCAGTTTTATTTTCACCGGTACCACGCACGAGCCGTTCGCCAATCCGGGTGCCGAGTTTCTGATTTATCCTCATGACAATGCCAGCGAACAAGGCTTTCTGAATACCCTGCGATACAGTGACTGGTCATTACAGCAGTTTTTTGAGCAATCTGCCAAGCAACCATGGTACAAAAACACGACCTTTGTGATCACAGCGGATCATGTGCTACGTGCCGAATCCGAAAATCTGCCTGGACAGTTTCATATTCCATTCATTGTCTATACGCCGGATACCAGTTTACCGGCCACCAGACATCAGAAGATCGCCAGTCAGTATGACGTGTTGCCATCACTGGTCGATTTAGCGGGGCTGAATGGGCCGGTTTACAGCTTTGGTGAATCACTGTTTGATCGCCAGCAAACACAATTTCCTTATGCCAAGATTAATAAAGGCAATATGCTGGGGCTGATAGCTGCGTCAGGAAACGCTTTGTTCTCAGAACAGGGCCTGGTCGATATAAATGCAAAGCAACCCGGAAAGTTACAACGTAAACTCAAACATTTACAATGGCGATTGCAACTTGCCGACAAGCGTCTGCGCATCAATCAGTGGTTTAAAAAACCGAAACCAGAAGAATCGCAGCTAAGTCAGCTTAACCGATAGCGGCTGACCTGTTTATAAAAGACAGTATTCAGTCTCTTGCTCAGTTGACGGTTAATCCGATCATATTTCATTAATATTAATGGCCGATATATGCCCCGTGCTGTAAAACGCTTGTTACTCCTCGTAATAGTGATGCTAAGTTTAGCGTTGGTATGGCGTTACCTGATCAACAATGGTCTGATCAACGCCGGTCAAATAGAAGCCCTGCTCAACAAAGTCAATCAATGGCAACAATTGATATGGCTGATGCCAATGTTGGTAATCGTCTATGTGGTTTTGTTGAGCGTCATGTTCCCGCTGACCTTACTGGTCATTGCCACCGGTTTTTTGTTTGATCCTTTATGGGCACTGCTCGCTGCCGTCATAGGTTCACTGACCTCATCAGCAGTCAGTTTTTTTATTGGTCATTATGTGGGGCGGGAAGCCATCGAAAAGCATGGGGGTAAGCTGATACAAAAAGCGGAAACCTTTATGCAGAATAATACGATCAACAGCATGATTGTTATCAATTTGTTGCCAATCGCGCCGTTTACCCTGACCAATATGCTGGCCGGTGCACTTAAAATGCGTTTTATGCCTTACATGCTGGGCTCTGCCATTGGCCTGATCCCCGGCCTTTTGGCTGTCATTCTGGTAGGCAGTCAATTAGGCAAAATCATTCGTGCCACTGAAGCCGCCCATATCTGGCAGGGCCTGGGCATTGCGGTTATCGCAATCAGCGTATTGGCGTTGATTATATACCGGGTCAACCAGCGCAGTCATTTCGATGAGTTGTGATAACTGGCCAGAACTTCACTGTAAAAACGATCAACATTTTCAGCAAATGCACTGACATCATGCTGCCGGGCAAAATTAACCGCCGCGTCGGCAAATTCCTGACGCTGAGCATCATTATCAATCAGTAGCATCAGTTTGCTGGTCCATTCAACAATATCGTCAAGTGTTTTATAACCATTCTGGCCATCCTCAATGACATCATCAATGCCACTGGAACGAATCGCCACCACCGGTAAGCCAGCCGACATGGCTTCGACGATGACCATGCCCTGAGTTTCTGATTTTGAGGCAAACACAAATAGATCTGCCATCTGATAATAGGCTGGGATCTGCTCTGGCTTAACCGCGCCAACAAACAAGACCTGACCTTCCAGACCTTGTTGTTGAACGCGTTTTTCCAGAAAAGCCCGATCATCACCCTGCCCCACCAGCACCAATTTAACTGATTGATGGCCATGCTTTTTTAACTCAGACATCGCATCTATTAAAAATTTAATATTTTTCTCTCTACCAAGTCGCGACACACTGATCAACACCTTATCGTCAGCACCCAGACTCAACTGTAGGCGTAATTGCTGCCGTGATAACGCATGTCGCTGGTTAAATCGATCAAACTCAACGCCGGTCGGCTGCACGAATAACCGGCTTTTCACACCAATCAGTCGCAAGTATTCCTCCGTAGAATAGGTCGGTACGATAACGCCATCACATCGATTGCAGAAACGTCGAATCAACAGGTGTGAGATCACATTCCGAAACAGCGCGCCGGGCAAAGGCACATAGTGTGCATACATTTCCAGACGTGTGTGATAGGTATAAATTACCGGGATACGGGCGCGTTTTGCCCGCCATAAACCCAAAGAGCCCAGCCAGAAAGGATGATGCACATGCACCAGATCCGGCGCAAATTGGTTGAATTGTTTTTTGATACCCGACTGAAATAGATTACTGAGTCGGAATTCTTTATTGTTACCAAACGCCATCAAAGTACGGACACGGGTGCAATCTGGCACTGCATCATTTGGTTTATCATAGGCAGGCGCAAAAATATGCAACTGATGGCCACGTTGTTTGAGACCCTCAGCCAGTCGCTGGATGGAAATGGTCACCCCGGAAATAAAAGGGAAAAAGTTATTGGTAAAAAAGGCAATCCGCTTTTTCTGATCACGATAGACACTGTCATCGATACTGTAATGGGTATAAAAGTCCCGATCCTGATAAATCAGCTCACGCAATTTCAGCCCGATCAGCACGAGCAAACTGAGCACAACCAAAAAGCGACTGAAACTGACATAAAAAAAGGTATAGATCGCTGACCAAATACTATCTAGGGTGCGCATTAGCGGCGAATCACCAATTTGTAGCATCACGGGTGTTATCTGAACCGCTTCGCCGTCAACCGTCACCTGCATATAATGATGAAAACTATTACTGTCATCGACAATGATGCCACCCGCGCCGCCGGTGGTGATATAGCGCACCCCGTCAATTGTCGAATAATGGAACAATGATAAATTTGCCGAAAAGACGGCATCAACTTCTCCCGCTGCAAAAATCCTCCGCAGCTGTTGTGCGATGGCTGCATCAGCAAAGTAATTATCAGTCTCAAATACCGGCGTATCGGCAACCGGTGGATGTAATGGCAAACCAATGAACACAAATCGATTATCGGCATTATTATTGGTTAACTCACGCTGCAACCAATCAAGCTGCCAGCGATACGGCGAATTGCCAGTGCCATCAAGAAAAATAAACTGACTGTTGCCAGCCTGAAATGCAAAAAAATGCGGCCCCAGATATTTGTAATAACGAAAGTCGCCAAAATCACTATCCTCATTATCGCCATACGTCAGTAACCAAGGTTTATTGAGATTAGGCATCATGTTCAGTAGTGAGCGGTAATTTTCCTCAGCACCACTGCTAACTGCATTACCAGCAGACACCACAAAATCGAATTCAGATTGATTCAGTGCCGGAATAATCTGTTTTTGAAAGATACTTGATGAGTTATTGATATTGCCAACCACAGCAAACGCATAATGATCTTTATCAGCGATGTTGTTTTGAATTTTTTCAACTTGTTTGACATGTAATGATTCAAAGCGGGATTTGGAAAAAATCAGATACAACTGATAGCCAACCAGCGCAACAATCAATAATAAAATCGTATAGTAGACAAATTGCAGTCGGCTGGGCGTTTGCATAAATAATTCTGGTACCTTTTTGTAATATCAAAACACGTTTAAAAAAACTTGCTGGCCGGCATACTGTGTAAATTTGTCAGGGCATAATAATGACTCGCCAACGTTTTGCTCTGTCGCTGCTCTCATATTAATCAGAAGACTTCTGGGCACAATCAATAGTACCCACGATGCAAGAGCAATGAGTAAAGTCGGCAGGACTGCCAAGGGCTGTTGATTTTTCATAGCCACCATTACTGGCAGCTCATTGTATCCGGCAAGGTCGAAAGCGCGCCGTGTAGTTGTTCTCCATCATCGATTGACAAATAGGTCCAGAACTCATTTTATCGCTCTGCTAGCCGCAAAGCGGTGAAATACACAAAGTTATTTTATACAATTCAGACAAGCGCAAAAAAGTGTCCTAGCCCAGCAGATTGTCGCTGAAAAGTGATTTTTTATCTCAAACATTGCAAATGGCTATACCGCGCCGGTTCTGTAGATCGAGCCCGTCATATAATTTTTATTTGAGAACGACCGGCGGCTTTTGCTTGGTACATGGCATCATCGGCTCTGCTAATCACAGCGTTGAAGTCTTCATCGGTGCTGAGAATTTCGGTAATACCGACACTAAAACTGGATTTGAACGTTTGTCCGCAATCACTGATAAATTTGCGCGACCGCCATTCATCTAACAATTCATTGCAGATTTTAAAAGCTGTCTGCGGTTCGGTTTCAGGCATCAACACCAGAAACTCCTCGCCGCCAAACCGGCCCACCACATCGCTTTGCCGCAAACGATTTTTCAAAATATGGGCAAACTGGATCAAAACTTTATCACCGGTAATATGCCCATAAACATCATTAACAAATTTGAATTTATCCAGGTCAATCACCACCACAGCTGTATGTTGTTGCCGGCGACTGCTTAGCTTAATCAGCTCGCTTAATCTGGCAAGCAGGATCCTTCGGTTCGGTAACTGGGTCAGTTCGTCAAGCTCCGCTTGCTCGGTCAATTGTCTTTCCAACATTTTTTGGCGATTTATATCATGGGCGACACCATACCAAGTAATGCCTTTTTCGGAAACTTCAAGAATGGCGTGGATCTGCAACCAGCGTTGCGTTTCTGTACTATTCAGCCGAAAATCGACCATCCACGGTTGTTGCTGTTTTTGTGAATATTTTAAAGAACGTAAAAAACTAAATAGATCCTGCTGATGGATAATTGACAATGCATCTTCAGGAGTTTGCTGCAAATTCTCAACCGGTGTCTGGTAAAAAGCAGTTATCTGCTCACTGACAAACGGCAATGTCAGTTGCCCGCTGTTGTCAATGTGCATCGAAAAAATGACGCAGGGAATTCGTTTTGACAGCTTATTTAGGATCAGTTCCGCGTTGAAACGCGCTGTAACATCAATATGCGTTCCCGCTAGCCATTCTGGCCTTTCATCACCATTTCGGGTCACTATCTTGCCACTGTCCTGAATAATCACCCAGTGGCCTTTTTTGTGACGCATCCGGACGATGCAGTCATATCGATTAACAGTATCCGCAAAATATTTTTCAAATATCTGATTCGATTGTTGCAAGTCATCCGGATGTACCAGATTTATCCAGGTCTGAATACTCAGCGGTTCCAACTCATGCAACTGATAACCCAGCATTTCAGCCCAGCGACTATTGACAATAATCTCGCCAGTTTGTACATTCCATTCCCAAGTCGCGGCATTAGTGGCATCAATAATGGCCTCTAAGCGAGACTGATAAGAAATATAAGCATCTTTTTTCATAACGTATCCCTACGCAAACAATTGGTTTGTCAGACAAATCAATTCAACATTTAAATGTAACAGTTCTTTAATTATTTTGGTATCCCAGTGTTGGTTGTTGAAACGTCAGAAGAATTTGACCATCAGCGTTGAAAGAAATTGTTAATTTTTGTAGAATGTCGAGATGAAGATTAGTATATTTCCTGCCGTTTTAAGTCACATGCCACCTTAGCGTCCTACTGAAAACCAGCCCTCCCGGCAAACTCAAATTCTCATTCGTTTTTATTTGGCCATCTGCTTCAGTAAAGCATTTTTACTGATTTGCTCAGCTTGCCGGATACTGTTAGCAGGAAACACTATGTCTGTTTTATCAAATCCAACTCCCAAATCAGATGCCACGCCACTGAGTGGCAACGAAAATCAACTCATTGCCGATCTGCTCGCCAAAGCAGACATACAAATTGATGGCGATCGGCCTTGGGATATTCAAATCCACAATAAAAATCTCGCCGCAGAAGTATTGAGCCGTGGCAACTTAGGCCTTGGCGAAGCCTACATGGCTGGCGATTGGGATGCTGTACATCTTGATGAGTTTTTTAACAAGATACTAGGTGCCGGGCTTGAAAAAGAAATTAACCCAATGCGTCTTATTGGTCATATTCTCAAAGCCAAACTTTTAAACCGTCAGACTGAAAAACGGGCTTGGAAAGTTGGTGAACAACATTATGACCTAGGTAATGATTTTTATAAGTCCATGCTTGACAGCCGTATGACCTATACCTGCGGTTATTGGGATAACGTTGATAATTTGGAACAAGCACAAGAAGCCAAGTTAGATTTAATTTGTCGAAAACTGGATTTACAGCCCGGTCAGCGTGTGCTTGATATCGGTTGTGGCTGGGGTAGCTTCATGGGCTATGCCGCTGAACATTATGGCGTTGAATGTGTCGGTGTGACGATCTCACAGGAGCAAGCCGCCTACGCCAAACTTAAATACCATGACTTACCAATCGAATTTCGCTTGCAAGATTATCGTCAGGTCGATGAGCAATTTGATCATATTGTCAGCATTGGTATGTTTGAACACGTCGGTCCAAAAAATTACCGTACCTATTTTGAAGTGGCCAATCGTTGCCTGAAAGATGATGGTCTATTTTTACTGCACACCATTGGCAAAAACCAACGTAAGGGCGGAGTGGATCCTTGGATCGACAAATACATTTTCCCGAATGGCGAATTACCTGCCATTGGCCAAATTGGTGATAGCGTTGACAATTTATTTGTCGTTGAAGATTTACATAATTTTGGTGCCGATTACGACAAAACATTAATGGCATGGCATCAAAACTTCGAAGCCAGTTGGCCACAATTTAAAGACGAACTCGGCAAAGCGTTTTACCGGATGTGGCGTTACTACTTACTAAGCTGCGCCGGCGCTTTTCGGGCCCGTGATATTCAATTATGGCAATGGGTGTTATCTAAAAATGGTGTTGCCGGCGGCTATAAACGCGTTAGCTGATCCGTCCGCTAGACGGTGACTATATCGATTCAGGTAATAAATCGCTTCGTGTATCGGTATAAGTCACCGTCAATCTATGCATGGCACGAGTGCAGGCAACATATAAAAGATGCCGGTGCATCGCCGAATGATAATTGGCCTGGCTGAGTTCCGGCACAATCACTTCATCAAATTCCAGACCCTTGGCCATATAAGCCGTAGAGACAATAATACCTTTAGCAAAGGTTGCAGTCTGTGCGGTCAGTAACTGCACGGCGATATTGTGTTTTTGCAGATAGTCGGCGATTTTTGCTGCCTGTTGCTGGGTTTTGCAAATGATCGCCATTGAATTGTAATGGCTATTTTCAAACTGTTTTACGCGTTCCAGCAAATAGTTTTTTTCTGCCGATTTATTCTGAAACTGCAGAATTTGCGGTGTTTCACCATAACGCTGCATCGCCTCCAGTTCTGGATCTGGAACAATTTGCTGCGCAAACTGCGTGATTTCGTAAGTTGAACGGTAACTCTTATTGAGCTTAACCAAAGATGCCTGAATAAAAGTCTTACGAATCGAACTGGCATCCGATGCACTGTGTGGATTAACCGATTGATTGGCATCGCCCAATATTGTTTTCTTACAAGAAAAGATTTTTTCAATAACAGCATACTGTACAGGTGTGTAGTCCTGCATTTCATCAATAAGCAGATGTTTGGTGGGCCAGCGCAACCGACTTTTACCTTCTAAGCGCATTTTTAGATAAATCAACGGGAAGACATCGGCATATTCGAGCAACGAACGTTTCGCCGGTTTAAACCATTCCGGCTGGCCCAGCCAATCAAACATTTGCTTGTAGGTTTCTCTAAGCGTTGAACGCTGGTACATCTTACGAATATCAGTTTTCAGTTGTTTGCGATGTTCTGGTCTGAAGTTAAAGTTGTATTCAATACCAACACGCTGTTCGGTACTTTTAGCGGTGCGATTGATACGCTCGGTGAGAGCATATCCACGATGTTTTTCAAAGGTTTCTGCCAGATACCAACCCGGGATCAACCGACCTTCAATCCAGATATCTTGTTCGACAAACGTGTTTTTCTCTACATAATCCGCATACTGATTGAGTTTGTCTAAAAACGTGGTGGTTGATTTCGCCTGAATACGTTTTTCTAAATCCGGATCACGTTCATCCAGTAAGGCGGCAATTTGTTCAAAAAACGTCTGAAAACGATATTGACCATCGAGTAATGATTCAGCCAAGGTTTCCATTTGAATTTCTTGAACTGATTCTTCACCCAGTTCGGGCAATACATTGGAGATATAATCGGCAAACACACTATTTGGTGAAATAATCAGAATATCTTCTGACTTTAAAGTATCTTTAAATCGATACAACAGAAAAGCGATTCGGTGTAAGGCAATAGATGTTTTACCAGAGCCAGCAACACCTTGAATAATTAAATTCTGGGCATGTTCATTGCGAATAATGGCATTTTGATCGCGTTGAATGGTGGCAACAATATTTTTCATGCCATCATCAGAGGCCTCACTTAGCGCTTCTTGAAGTACGTCATCCATAATGTTGACGGCGCTTTCGAGCATAAACTCTAACTGCCCGTCACGAATACGGAACTGTCTTTTTAAGCTGATTTCACCTTGCTTTTCGCCTTCTGGAGCATGGTAACTGGCGGCACCAGTTTCGTGATCGTAAAACATGGCTGCAATGGGCGCACGCCAATCATGAATTAAGGTTTTGTTGTCATCGTCATCAAAAAACTGATGGATGCCGATATAAACCGGATGTGGCATTTTTTGATCTTGAGCACGAAAGTCAAAACGGCCAAAATAAGGCGATTTAACAAGACGCTGAAGTCGTTTTTTTAAATCTAAAGCTTTATCACCGGTAAACACCGCTTGCTCAATAGTACGACGAGCATCAATTTTTTCGACGTGATCCATTTCATCGCGGCTTTCCGCTAGATAAATCTTTTGAACTTCAATCTCTTCATGATACTGCTTGAGGCGCATGTCAATTGTATCAATGGTCTGCTGCAGTTTGTCCTGAATCTCGCTTAAGTATTGTTTTTCACGCACTTCTGCTTGTTTCATAGCTTCTACTTAAAAACGCTGTTGGTTAGTAGCCACGCTTCAAATCTTTGTAATACTTATTCCGCGCATTTGACACAACGGGTCACAGTTGGATCAAATTGCAAACGTGGTAAGGCGATTGGCTCTTCACATTGGAAACAATAGCCAAACTCTTCATTGGCTAAACGCTTTAGCGCGCCATCAATGGCCTGCAGTCGGCGATGCTGACGACGCTGTGTTTCTAATGCCAACTGTTGACCTTGCAGCGCATCCATGCGTGATAAGCGTCCTTGCCGGGATTGGTCTAGTTCGACTGTTTGGCTGGCCTCTTCGGCAATAGCACCTGCCACTTCAGCGCGCATATTGAACAATAAATCTTGAAAATGTTTTTGTTGTTTTTTATCAAGCATAGCGATCTTACTCAACGCAACAATAACAGCGGAATATCACTCAATCGCACCATTTTTGCGGTATTACTGCCCAAAAGAAATTGCCTGATACGCGTATGACCATAAGCGCCCATTACCATTAGATTAATATCGTTATCTTGCTGATATTGATGGAGCACCGGTTCCACATCACCTTGCAGCAATGTCGAGGTAACATCAAAACCCATTTCCCGTAAACGCGTCGCAGCCGCATTGAGCTGTGCTTGATGCTCAGTATCATTTCCTGCAACCATCACTAAATGACACGGTAAGCCTTTAAGTAAATCACTTTCAGCCACTTTCTCCAACGCTTTACTGGCCGTGGCACTGCCATCGTAGGCAATCATGAAATTCTTCGGCGCTTCAAAACCAGGAACAGTAACCAACAAAGGTCGATGAACTGAACGAATGACATTTTCCAGATGACTGCCCAAACTATGTTCTTGTTTTTCATGGGCTTCACCTTGACGACCAATAATTAACATACGAGTGTCATGCTGCAAATCGACCAAAGTACCGATAAGATCACCATGGCGTTGGTGGGTGGTTACTTCAGTTGCGCCATGTTCTCTGGCACGTTGTCTGGCATCTTGGAGCATAGCTTTGCCGTGTTCCAAAGCCAGTTTGCTGCGTTTTTCTTCCAGTTCAACCAATTCTTCCAGCAAATGCTCGCGACTGCCCAAGCCGATATTGCCGGATAGATTTTTACCTTCACCTTTTTTGATGTACTCAGACTTATCCAGCACATGCAATAAATCTAATGGCGCATTTAAACGCTGACTGGCCCAGGCTGCTGCGTCGCATACAGCAGTGGATGCATTTGAGCCATCAATACAAGCTACAATTTTTGTCATCTCTCTCTCCTAATGGCCAGAAAGCATTTTTTCGACTTCTTCTGGCTTATCGTGCACACCGAACTTATCGACAATAGTGGCGGTGGCCTCATTCATTCCTATTAACTCAACCTCGGTACCTTCTCGGCGGAATTTAATAACCACCTTATCGAGCGCCGAAACGGAGGTGATATCCCAGAAATGCGCGTGGGTCAAATCTATCTGCACTTTGTCGAGAGCTTCTTTGAAATCAAAGGCCTCAGCAAATTTATCAGCAGAGGCAAAGAACACCTGGCCAAGGATCTCATAACGACGTTGGGTATCATCATGGCTAAGTTCACTTTTAACCACCATAAACTGACCCACTTTATTAGCAAAAAACAATGCGGCTAACAACACGCCAACAAATACGCCTATCGCTAAATTATGGGTTGATACCACAACCACAACGGTCACTACCATGACCACATTAGTCGACATCGGATGTTTTTTCATATCCCGCAATGAATCCCAGGAAAAAGTACCGATTGCCACCATGATCATAACCGCAACCAGTGCCGCCATCGGAATTTGTACCAACCACTCATCCAGCACTAAAATCATAATGATCAGATAAACACCGGCCATCATGGTTGATAATCGCCCCCGACCACCCGATTTAACGTTAATGACCGATTGACCTATCATCGCACAACCCGCCATACCGCCGAGTAGGCCTGAGCCAATGTTTGCAAGGCCCTGGCCCTTACATTCACGGTTTTTATTACTTTTAGTATCGGTTAAATCATCAACGATAGTTGCAGTCATCATCGATTCCAGTAAACCAACAACGGTTAAAGCGATAGCGGTTGGCAAAATAATCATTAACGTTTCAAAATTCAGCGGTACTTGTGGCCACAAAAAGATTGGCAACGTATCGGGTAATTCACCCATATCACCCACCGTGCGAATATCCAGATTCATAAGCATCGCAACAAGCGTCAGCACAATAATAGTGACCAACGGTGATGGCAACAACTTGCCTATCTTCGGTACATAAGGGAATAGATAAATAATAGCTAAACCGGCAATAGTCATAGCATAAACTTGCCAGCTCACATTCGTTAGCTCAGGTAATTGCGCCATAAAAATCAAAATAGCCAGCGCGTTTACAAAGCCGGTGACTACAGAACGCGATACAAAACGCATTAAATCACCCAGCTTCAAATAACCAGCAGCCATCTGCAAAACACCCGTCAATAACGTCGCCGCCAGCAGATATTCCAAACCATGCTCTTTAACCAACAGCACCATCAATAATGCCATTGCGCCCGTGGCTCCGGAAATCATCCCTGGACGGCCACCCACGATTGAGACAACTACGGCAATACAAAATGAGG